>JAHBVV010000025.1 GCA_019637335.1 Candidatus Hydrogenedentota bacterium
CACACACACCACCACCCAACGTAACAACACCCACCCCCACAAACACCACCCCAACAGGCGCGGCTGTCCCGTCGCCAACCACGCACACCACCCCAGGCACTGCGGCGACACTACACCCACACCCCACACACCACCACCCAACGTAACAACACCAGCCCCCACAAACACCACCCCAACAGGCGCGGCTGTCCCGTCGCCAACCACGCACACCACCCCAGGGACTGCGGCGACACTACACCCACACCCCACACACCACCACCCAACGTAACAACACCAACCCCCACCAACACCACCCAACAGGCGCGGCTGTCCCGTCGCCTCCCCCCCGTCGCCAACCCCGCCGCCGCGCTTGCGTCCCCGCACAAACTCCTTTACGCTACCGCCATGCCCGATTCCACCCGCCAATCAAAATCGGTAGCCCCTCCACTCTGGACGCTCATCCCCGCAGCCGTGCTCACGGTCGCAACGTGCGCCGGACTGCTCGCGTTGCAACAACCGTTCCCGCCGCTTTCATCCGCGCAGTTCGCCGTCACCCTCGCCACAATCACCGCAGCCACCCTCCTGATCTTCGGCCCGTCACGCATCGTCCTGACCGCCCTCTTCCTCGTCGCCCTGCTCGACCACCCCTTCCGTTCCCACGCGATCATCCACGCCGCCGGCATCGAGTGGCATCCCCGAGAACTCCTCCTGCTCGCCCTCTTCGCGCACGGCGCCGTGGCCTGCATGCGGCGGCGCTTCTGGCTGGAATGGACCCCCATACACTTCGGCATGCTCCTCTACACCGCCGTCTTCGCTTACGCCGCCTGGCGCGGCCTCTGGCTTGGCCATACCCCCGGCGACATCATCGCCGAATCCCGCGCCCCGCTTTTCCTCGGAGCCTTCTGGATCTTCGCCGGCACAGTCCGCGACCCGCGCGACCTCGCCTACTACCGCTACCTCGCCCTCTGCGCCCTCGTCCTGATGGCCGCCGCCACCATCGCCGCCTTCGGCTGGTTCGCCCTCCACGGCCCCATCCCCAATACCCAGAACGCATTCGGAGAGTTCGTCCCCCGCCTGATTCAGGGTCTCCCCCTGCAATCCATCCGCCCCGCGGGCCACGCCTGGCTGGAAGCCGGTTTGGTCGTGGTCCTATCCATGCTGATGTGCCCGCGCGAGCCCGGGTTACGCAAGGCCATCTACGTCCCCCTGGCCCTCCTCTTCGCCGCCGCCATCGCCACCGGCATGATGCGCACCGCGATCATCTCCGTGGGGGTATCGCTCGCCGTCCTGTGCTGGCTAAACCTGCCGCGCGCAGGACGCGGTCTGGCGTTGGCCCTCGGCATGGGCCTCATCGCGGTCGCCGCGCCCATGGCGCTGCTCCAACCCGACCGCCTCCCCGGCGCGCCAATAGAAACCGATCGCTCCCTCACCGCGCGCGCGGTGGAAAGTGCCGGCGCCCTGGAAGCCATTCGCCAGCGCCCCTTCTTCGGCGCGGGCCTCGGCTCCGGTTTCGAGGCGCTCGGCCTCGCCCAGAAAGACAGCGCCTCAAGCGCCATTCCCGAGGAATACCGGAGCCTCCACAACGCCTGGCTCTACATCGCGTGGAAAAGCGGGCTGGCCGGACTGGGGATCGCGCTGCTTGCGCTCGGAATAATTCTGCTGCACAGCCAGCAAATCATAAACCGCCTGCCCGCCATGAACGAGCGCTGCCTCGGGCGTGGATTGCAAGCCGCGCTCGCCGGACAGCTCGTCGCGTCCGCCGCCATGCCCCGCCTCACCTGGTCTTCGGGCGCCCTGTTCCTGAGCATCTGGGCCACGGCCTTCCTGCTGCTCGAACGGCGCGTCGAAAAGTAACCGACGCCCCGCACTTACCGCACGTGAACCCGGCGGCCTTCCACGCGGACCCTCCCCTCCGCAATCATCTGGATCGCCTTGGGGTACAGCTTCCGCTCCAGGGCCTGCACCCGCTCCGCAAGCGAGTCCGGCGTGTCGCTGTCATGCACGGGAATCGACTCCTGCATGATGATCGGGCCGTGATCGTACGCCTCGTCCACGAAATGTACCGTGGCGCCCGTGATCTTCGCCCCATACGCCAACACCGCCTCGTGCACGTGATGCCCATACATGCCCTGACCGCAGAACGCCGGAATAAGCGCCGGATGCACGTTCACGATCCGGTGCGCGTAGTCCGGCGGCACCGAGATTAGCGACATATACCCCGCAAGCACCACCAGGTCCGCCTCGTGGCGCCGGATCTCCGCCCAGATGGCCTCGTTCCGCGCACCGACGTCCGGGAATTCCCGCGACGTGATGGCCACGGCCGGAATCCCACGCTTCGACGCCCGCTCAAGACCGAACGCCGACGCCCGCGACGCAATCACGCACGCCACCGACGCGTCCAACGTCTCGGCGTCAATGTGATCGAGAAGATTTTGAAGCGTGGATCCGCTGCCAGAAAGCAGCACCGCCAGACGAAGTGTCATATATAGCCCGTCACACGAAAACCAACACCGAAACCCTACAGCCTAAAGCCTAAAGCCTAAAGCCTAAAGCCTAAAGCCTAAAGCCTAAACCCCAACTCACATCTTCTGCATCTTCGAGAGGAATTCTTCGTTCGACTTGGTCTTCTTCAGCTTCTCAATCAGCAGCTCGGACGCCTCCTGAAGCTCGCGATCGCTCAGCACACGAAGCAGGAGCCAGATCCGCTGGAGATCTTCCGCATTCACCAGGCGCTCTTCCTGGCGCGTCCGCGAACGGTTCACATCGATCGCCGGGAAAATGCGCTTCTCCATCAGGCGGCGATCCAGATGGATCTCCATGTTGCCCGTGCCCTTGAACTCCTCGAAGATGACGTCGTCCATGCGGCTGCCCGTCTCCACCAGCGCCGTCGCCAGAATCGTAAGGCTGCCACCCTCTTCAATGTTGCGCGCCGCGCCGAAAAAGCGCTTCGGGCGCTGCAGCGCGTTTGCGTCCACGCCGCCCGACAGCACCTTGCCGCTGCTCGGCACGAGGATGTTGTACGCGCGCGCCAGGCGCGTGATCGAGTCCAGCAGGATAACCACATCCCGCTTATGCTCCACCAGACGCCGCGCCTTGTTCAGCACCATCTCCGCCACCTGCACGTGGCGCTCCGGCGGCTCGTCGAAGGTCGACGCGATCACCTCGCCCTTCACCGATCGCTGCATGTCCGTCACTTCCTCGGGGCGCTCGTCGATCAGAAGCACGATGACCGTGACATCCGGGTGATTCGTAGTGATGCTGTTCGCGATTTTCTGCAAAAGCACCGTCTTGCCCGTAAACGGGGCCGCAACGATAAGCCCGCGCTGCCCCTTGCCAACCGGAGAGATCAGATCCATGATGCGCATGGCGATCTCTTTCTGGCCCACCTCCAGCGTGAAGCGCTCGTCCGGGTGGATCGGCGTGAGGCTGTCGAAAATGATCCGCTTGTGCGCGATTTCCGGCGACTCGTTGTTCACCGACTCCACCTTCAGCAGCGCAAAGTAACGCTCGCCTTCCTTCGGCGGGCGAACGTGCCCCGTGATGCTGTCGCCCGTCCGCAGCGCAAACTTCCGGATCTGCGACGGCGACACATAAATGTCGTCCGGGCCCGGCAGGTACGAGTAGTCCGGCGAACGCAGGAACCCGAAACCGTCGGGAAGGATCTCAAGCGTCCCCTCCCCGTAGATCGATCCCGCCTTCTCGATGCTGCGCTGCAACACCGCAAAAATCAGGTCCTGCTTCTTCAGGCCCCCGTATTCCTCAATGCCCAGCGCCTGTGCCGCCTCGTTGAGCTCCGGCATCGTCATGGACTTGAGGTCCGTGATGTTCAGTTCCGGCCCATCCACATACTCGGGCATCGGCTCGTTCGCCACATCCAGGACCGCCGGCGCGTTTCGCCGCGGCTGCTGCTGCTGCGCCCGGTTTGGAGGCCCCCCGGGGCGGCGGTTCCGATTATTCTGCGGGCCGCGGTTGCTGCCGTTCTGATTGGCCCGTTTCGGGTTGCGCCCCTTGTTCTTGGGACGCCCCGGGCCGCGGTCGGTGGCTGTCTTTTCTGCCATGGAATTATTCCTTTCGATGTTCCTGGTTTCGTGGGTTACCTGCACAGGGCAGGCCGCGGGGAGTACAGGAACCGCCACTCCGCTGCAAAGTTACACCTGCGTTCATCGTGAGTTACTACAGAAGTGAATTGATTCCGGCGGGCGCGCCCGGAATAGGGCGCGGCAAGCCGGCCCGTTAATGTATTTCCGCCCAGTTTTTTCCGGAGCCCACGTCCACCCGAAGGGGAACCTGAAGCGTGAGCACCTTTTCCATGACGTTCCTCATCATGTTCGATACGTCTTCGGCGGACGCCGCCGGTGTCTCCACCACCAGCTCGTCATGCACCTGCAACAGCATCTGTGCATCTTCGTCCGCCAGCACGCGATCAAGCTCGATCATCGCCAGCTTGATGATATCCGCCGCGCTCCCCTGAACCGGGGTGTTGATAGCAACCCGTTCTCCAGCGCGGCGCATGTTTACATTCCCGCTGCTAATATCCGGCACATAGCGGCGCCGGTTCAAGATCGTTGTCACATAGCCCTGCGCGCGGGCCCGCTCCAGGGTCTCGTCGAGCCAGGCCCGGATTCCCGGATACTGCGCAAAGTAGCCATCGATAAACTCGCCGGCTTCCGCGTTGCTGATACCCAGGTTCCGGCCAAGCCCGAACGCGCTGATGCCATACACCACGCCAAAATTCACCGCTTTCGCCTTCCGGCGCATCTCCGCCGTCACCGCATCCTCCGCCACGCCAAATACCCGCGACGCCGTCTCCGTGTGGATGTCCGCGCCCCGCCGGAACGCGTCCAGAAGGTTCGCGTCCCCGGAAAGGTGCGCCAGTACGCGCAATTCAATTTGTGAATAGTCAGCCGAAATCAGCACGCGATCAGGCTGGCTGGGTATGAACGCTTCGCGGATTCGACGCCCGTAGGCGTTCCGCACAGGTATATTCTGAAGGTTCGGGTCGCTGCTCGAAAGACGTCCCGTCGCCGCAACCGCCTGGTTGTACGACGTGTGAATCCGGCCGGTCTCCGGGTGAATCAGCCGGGGCAGCGCATCCACATACGTGCCCCGCAGCTTCTCAAGCATGCGGTATTCGAGGATGCGTTCGGGCAGCGGATGTTCGTGCGCAAGCACCTCAAGGACGCGCTCGTCCGTGGAATACCCTGTCTTCGTCTTACGGACGGGCTTCAATCCAAGCTTGTCGAAGAGAATTACCTGAAGCTGCTTAGGGGAGTTAATCTTGAAGGGTTCCCCGGCCAGCTCGACGATTTCCGCCGTCAACGCGCCAAGCCGCGTCTCAATCTCCCCGCGAAGCGCGTCGAACACATCTACATCGACCGCGATGCCCGCCTGCTCCATGCGGGCCAGGACGTGGATCAAAGGCATTTCCACATCCATAAACAATGATTCAAGTTCGAGGGTCTTTAATCGTTCCCGGAAGATTCCGGAAAGGCGCCACGTCGCGTCGGCGTCTTCCGCCGCATACGCGCAAGCGCTGTGAATGGGAACGTGATCAAAGGTGACGGACTTGGACCCCGTGCCGATAACTTCGGAGATTGGGATTAGTTTCCGCCGGAGGTGTTGAAGGCTAACTTCATCTAAATTGTGCCTTAACGTGGACGGGTCTGTCAAGTAGGACGCAAGCATCGTGTCCATCGATATTCCGCGCAGCGGAACGCCCGCCCGCGCAAGTACAATCAGGTCATACTTGATGTTGTGGCCCACCTTCCCCACCGCCTCGTCCGCAAACAGCGGACGCAACAGATCCAGCGCCGTCTCCGCCGGCACGGGCGATAGCCGCGTCACCGTCGTCAAATCATCCGGATCCTCCATCACCGTCAGCGACTCCTCCGTATGCGCGATCGGAATGTAATACGCCGACTCCTCGTCGCAGCAACACGAAATCCCCACCAGCTTCGCCCGCATCGGATCCGTCGACGTCGTCTCCGTGTCTACCGCGAAGATACCCGCCTTCCGCATCCGCGCGATCATCGCCTTCAGCTCCGTCTCCTCCAGCACCAGGTGATACGCGCACGTCGCCGCTTTACCCGTGCTACCTGGAAGAAGCTCCTCGATCAGGCTGTGAAACGCAAAACGAACCAGCGCCTCGGTGAGCTGTTCAGGCTCGTATTCCCGGCGCGCGCAATCGGCCGGACCAAACTCCAGCGGCACATCCGTCTTAATCGTCACCAACTCGCGGCTGAAGAAGGCCTGCTCCCGGTCCGCGACCAGGTTCTCCTTCTGCTTCCCCTTCAGTTCGTCAATGTGCTCGTAAAGCCCCTCAAGCGAGGTATACTTCTCCAGCAGCTTCTTCGCCGTCTTGTCCCCAATCCCCCTCACCCCCGGCACGTTGTCCGCCGTGTCCCCGATCAGCGCCAGCGCGTCCACAACGTTCTCCGGACCCACGCCAAACCGCTCCCGCACCGCCGCCGCGTCATACCACATCCCCCCATCCCCCTTGTTCGGGTCGTACACCGTCACATGCTCCGAAACAAGCTGCTGCAGATCCTTGTCCCCCGTCACCAGCACCGCCTCCATACCCCCGGCCTCCGCCTGCCGCGCCAGCGTACCGATCACGTCGTCCGCCTCCACCCCCGGAGCCACCAGCAGCGGAATATTCAGCGCCCGAACCATATCGTGCATCATCGGGAACTGCGCCTTCAGATCCGGCGGCGTCTCCCGCCGCGTCGCCTTGTAATCCGCGTACATCTCGTCGCGAAACGTCTTCCCCGGCGCGTCAAACACCACCGCCACATGGCTCGGATCATGCTCCCGGATGATCTTCAGCAACACCCGCGTAAAGCCATAAAGCGCATTCGTCGGGTTCCCCTCGCTGTCCGTCAGCGCCGCCCGGATCGCGTAATACGCCCGAAACGCAAAAGCCATCCCATCAATCAAGAATAAACGATCATTTTTCACGATAATTCCCCCTCATTAAACCCGGAGCGCCGAAAACGAGGCAAACACGCCCCGCCTGAATATAAACGTCCGAAAAAAGGTGGCGCAGGCGTCCCGCCTGTGTAGCGCGCCAAAGCGCGCCCGCGCCAACCGCCTCCCACGACCCGCGGCCCAACCCGTATTACACCCCACCCCCGCCCCGCATCCAAAACCCAAATAAACACGGTCTGGCAAAGGTTCATGAGGTCCGATCCAAAAGGGCGAGAATTTCACGCGCGGCGTTCTGCGAGGCGCCGCCGTCTCCCAACATCGACTGTACTTCCCGGAGATCCGCGGTCATCCGGGCGCGTTCCGGCGAGGATTCTATGAGGCGCAGGGCCTGCGGAAGGATATGGCCGGGCTGGATCGCGCCCTGGATAAACTCCGGCACAATACCGCGTCCCGCCAATATGTTTACTATACCGATATACCGGATGTCCACCAACAATTTCGCCAGCCAGTACGTCACCGCCGTCACCCGGTAAAAAATCATGAACGGCACGCCGAAAAGCGCCGTCTCCAGCGTCGCCGTGCCCGACGCAACCATGCAGAAGCGCGCGCGCGAAAGCACATCGTACATGCCCCCCTCCACAATCTCCAGCGGGAAATCCCCCGCGATCGCGCGCGCCTGCGCCGCCCGCGCCCCATCCACCACCGGCGCAACAAACCGGGCCTCCGGGCGCGACCGCGCGATGCCCCGCGCCACTGCGATCATCGGCCCCAGCAGCCGGCGGATCTCCTGCTCCCGGCTGCCGGGCAGCAGCCCCACCACAAGTTCACCCGACGCCCCCTCCGGCGCCTGGTAGCCCGCAATATGATCCAGCAGCGGGTGGCCCACATACGCGCACGGCAACCCCACCTGCTCATAGATCGCCACCTCAAACGGAAAGATGACCAGCATCTTGTCCACGCACGCCGCCAGCGTGTGCACCCGCTTCTTCTTCCACGCCCACACCTGCGGGCTGATGTAATAGATGACCGGAATGCCCATCCGCTTGACCCGCTGCGCCAGGCGGATGTTAAAGCCCGGATAATCAATCAGCACCACCGCGTCGGGCCGGCTCGCCTCAATGTGCGCCGCGGTGTCCAGAAACAACCGCCGGATCCCCCGGAAATGTTTCACCACCTCCGTGAAACCCATGATCGCCGCCCCCGCCAGATCGTGGCGCAGCAACATGCCCTCCGCCGCCATCCGCGCCCCCCCCAGGCCCTCGCACGCCACATCGGGACACGCCGCCCGAAGCGCGCGGATCAGGTTCGCGCCGTGCGTATCGCCCGAGGCCTCGCCGGCCACAAAAAACAGCCGCTTCACGCGTGATTCCGGATGAAGTCCATAATGTCCCGCGCCAGCTTCAACGCCTTCACCCCATCGGCCCCCGAAACCACGGGCGCGCGCCCTTCGCGCACCGCATCCACAAACGACTGCAACTCCAGCTTCAACGGCTCGTCCTTCGTCACCGGCAGCGGCTCGATCTGGATATGTTCCATCGGATTCGCGTCCGGCGGCAGCGCCCCCGGCTTCTTCCGGTACACCATCACCTCCTGCGCGCTGTAATCCGTGCTCAGATACGCGTTGTCCTCGAATATCCGGATCTTACGCATCCGCTCCAGCGACACCCGGCTGCTCGTCAGGTTGGCCACGCACCCAGAAGCAAACCGGATCCGCACGTTCGCGATGTCCTCGCTCGTCGAAAACACCGGCACGCCCACCGCGTCCAGAGAAACCACCTCGGAAGAATCCAGCGCCAGCACAATGTCCAGATCGTGGATCATCAGATCCAGCACCACGCTCACATCCGTGCCCCGCCCCGGAAACGGGCTCAGCCGGTGACACTCGATAAACCTCGGCGCCTTGATCGCCTCGGAAAACGCCAGCACCGCACCGTTGAACCGCTCAATATGCCCCACCTGCAACACGCAACCGTGCGTCTTCGCCAGCGCGGCCATCGTCTCCGCCTCTTCCACCGTCGCCGCCATCGGCTTCTCCACCAGCACGTGCACCCCCGCCTGAAGCAACGTGTTCACCACGTCCGCGTGCGACGTCGTCGGCGTCGCAACCGAAACCACATCCACCCCCGCCGCGATCAGCCCGTGCACATCGCTGTAGCCCGGCACGGTGAAATCCCCGGCCGCGCGCAGGCGGTTCTTCTCGTCCGGATCCGCCACGCCCGCCAGCTCTACGCCCGGCAGGGCCGCATAGTTCCGCGCGTGGTGGTAGCCAAGATGCCCCACGCCCACAACGCCAGCACGAATTACCGACATGAATGAAACCTCAGGTAACGCGGCCTGCGCGGCCGCCGCCTCGGGCAAGAAGGATGGAACAGGGCCCGGCCCGCGCCGGGAGCGCAGTCAGGAATGGTGGCGCGGGCGAAACACAGACCCGGATTCCCACCGGAGCCTGCAAGGGGATCGCGCGACGGCGATACGCCCCGCCGCGACCATGCTACCCCACCCGCGCCGCGCCGTGCAACGCCAGAACAAAGTCCCGAACCTCGTGCAGCGAATCCAGCACCGCCGCCGGCCCGAGCACCTCCAGCTCCGCCCGGCTCTGGTACCCCGTCGTCACCGCCACCGGCGTCACCCCCGCCGCCTGGCCCGCCAGCACATCGAAATGCATGTCCCCCACAAACACCGTCTCCGCCGGCCCCACCCCCAACTGCGCCATTGCCTTCTCCACCGGCTCCGGATCCGGCTTGTGCCTGGTCACCTCCAGCGGACCAATCCGTGCCTCCATGTAATGCAGCACGCCCAGGTGCGCCAGAAGCATCTCCGACGCCTCCCGCTTCTTCGACGTCACAAACCCCATCCGGAATCCCGCCGCCGCAAAGTCCGAAAGCATCTCCGCCGCCCCCGGCAGCAGCGACGTCTTCGGGGGACTGTGCTCCGTGTAGTGCGCGCGGTAAATCCGGATACACTCGTTCACATCAAATTCCGTGAACATCGGAAACTGCTTCCGAAGCGGATAACCAATACTCCGAATGATCGCCTCCCGGTCCGGCCGAGGCTCGCCAATCGTATCAAACGTATAAAACCACGAGTCCACAATCGCATCCGTGGAATCCATCAACGTGCCATCAAGATCAAAAAGTACCGCGCGAACCATAGGGGATCATTCCAGAGAGAAGAGAGAAGAAAACAGCACAAGTATACCCCACCCCAGCGGCAACCCCGCAACCCCGCAACTGTCAACTGTCAACTGTCAACTGTCAACTGTCAACTGTCAACTGTCAACTGTCAACTGTCAACTGTCAACTGTCAGCTGCCGTCCCTGCCGTCCCTGCCGTCCCTGCCGTCCCTGCCGTCCACTCCGTCCACTCCGTCCACTCTGTCCACTCTGTCCACTCCGTCCACTCTGTCCACTCTGTCCACTCTGTCCACTCTGTCCACTCTGTCCACTCTGTCCACTCTGTCCACTCTGTCCACTCCAGCCTCCAGCCCAAAGCCTCCAGCCTAATCCCCAACCCGAAACACCGCCCCACGCCCCGCCTCCGCAATCAACTCCAGCCACGGCGCCGCCCGCAACCCCGCCATCACCTCTACATCCACCGGACACGTGTCCGGACAATACACATACTCCACACACCACGCCTCAACAAACGCCCGCCGCTCCCCATCCGTCGCATCGCCGCTGAAAAAGCGGTTCACCGCCTCCTGCAACGGCCCGAACGGCTGCTCGCCCAGGTTCATCGCGCCCGGCCCCCCCACCACGCGATACGCCCCCTGCCGAGCTACAACCTCCCCAAACGCGATCGGCGACCACGGCGGAACCGCCACGGTCCCCGCCGGAAGCGTCTCGATCAACCGCGCATCCGCCTCCGTCATCATCGAATAGTGCAGATACGCAAACGGTCCCTCTCCCGGCGCGCGCCCGAGCGGACCCTGAAAGTACAGCGCGGCAACCGCCTGCGACAGCAGGCCACACCCCAACACCAACCCGAACCCCGCGCGGCGCGACGCCGGGCGCCACGATGCCATCCCCGACGCCGCCAGCAGCGCCAGCGGAACGCCCAGCACCACCATGGTGCGCTGCGGTGAAAACTGGAGAAACCAGCCCTGCCCCCACGTCGAAAGCGACGCCGCAAGCAGCAGCAGATACGCCAGCGCCACCCACGCCAATGAATCGGCCTCGACCCGGCCGCGCGCTCGCCACCGCCAACCCATCCACGCCGCCGGCGGAGCCGCAAGCAGCGCCCAGTCGCTCGCCAGCAACGCCGCCGGCAAGTCGCCCCCGCGCGCCCAGTTGCCATACCACGCCTGGTGACCGAGATAGATCGCCGCGTAGGCCAGCAGATACCCCCCCGAACCCACCGCCACAGTGCGCCAGGGGGCCGCCATCCCGCCAACACATCGCCGGATCGCCCCGCACACACCCGGCCAGTAAAAAACCGTCGCGTACAACAGCGGCAGCAGAAAAACGCACTGCCGCGTCACCCCCGCAACATTCGCCATATAGCTGGGGTGAAAGCCCGCCGCCCATAGAAACAACGCCGATCCCCCGGCCACAAAGCCCGCCGTCGAAAGCGCCAGATACGCCCGATACGCCGCAGCATTTGCGCTCCCCGCAACCAGGTAGCACAGCCCCAACCCCCACAGCAGAGGACCCACCCGCAAATTGATCGCCGTCGCAAGAAAAAACAGGAACCCGGTGAAGATCAGATGGCCCGGACATCGGCAGCGATCCGTCTCCACCAGCGCGGTCAGCGCCGCGAAGCCAATAGCCAGCGGCAGTGTGTAGTAGAAGCGCGGCATCAGCAATACCGGCGACAGGTGCTGCCCTTCGATCAGTTCGTACTGCGCGAAGCGCTGAAACCACGCCTCGAAGCCGGGCGCCGCCACACCGCCCGACAACCACGCCCCGAGAAAAACAACGCCCCCAAGCCCGCCCCCAAGTGCGTACAGATAAAATGCCGCCCGCGCCCGTTCCGGCGCAACACAGCGCAGAAAGCGGTACACGCTCCACAGCAACGCGATCCCCCCCAGCCCGTTGATCGCGCCAAGCCAGAGAAACATCGGCATCCTCGGCAACCGCCCAATCTCCCCGACAACGCCGTAAAGCAGAAAAATCGGCGGCGCAAAGTACCGAAACCCCGCCCCGCCGTCCTCCGCCTGGCACGTGGCGAAGGGCGACACAAAACCGTTCCCGAAACTCTCCATCGCCGCAAGATGGTGTCCGCTGTCGCCCGTGTGTAATCCCGTCGGCACAGACCCCGGCGGCGGATAGAACTGTATCCAGACATGGGTCGCGGGCCCGATCATCCCCAGCAGAAACATCAGCGCATAGGGAGCCAGGACCGCCGCGCGCCCCCCCTCAAACATAGGGGTCGCCCCCGGGGCGGAAGATCACGCGATACAAGACCGCATCGCCTTCCGATGCGACCCGCGCAAGCCACGGCAGCGCGTCCAGCGCCGCGATTACCGCCGGGTCCACCGGATGCGTCGCGGGACAAAGCACAAAATCCACACACCAGTCCCGGATGAAAATCGCGCGATACGTCTCCGAGATGCCCGGCGCGAAAAAGCGATCAATCTCCCGCGCCATCCCCGCCATGCTCACATCGCCAAACTCAAGCGTCGGCTGGCCAAAGGGCGTCCGGATCGCCGCCGATCGCGCCACGGCCACATCACCGATCAACGGCGGCAACGAAGCCGGCGCCAGCAGCGTGCCGCCATTCACGAGATCAAGCAGCGCCAGATCCTCCGGCAACACCACCTCGCTGTGCGCAAACTGGAACGGCGGCTGCCCCGGGGTATGGCCAAGCGGCCCCTGAAAACACAGCGCGCCCACACCCAGGGACACCGTGCCCGCAATCACAATCGCCCCGATATACAAGCGCGCCGCGCGCGGCCAGCGTCCCCCGATCATCCCGATCCCCTCCGCCGCCAGAATCGCCATTGCCGGGCCCAGCAGCACCAGCCCGCGCTCGGGCATCGCCCGCAGGAACCACCCCTGGCCCACCGCCGCAATCGACACGCAGGCCAGTCCCAGAAACCACAGCGCCACCCACGTCTCCGCCTCCGCCTCCGGAGCCACTCCGCCCCGGCGCAACAGGGCCAGCGGAGCCGCAAGAACGCCGATCAGCGCCCAGTCCGACACCGCAATCGCCGCCGCCGTCTCCCCGCCCGCCAGCCAGTTGCCGTACCACGTCTGGTGGCCCACGTAAAGCACAAGGAATGCCGTTCCGTAACCCAGGCACGCCCCCGCGACCAGCCGCCCCATCCAGCCGAGCTGCCCGATGTGCCGCCACAACGCCAGACCCGCCGCCGGCCAGAGCAGAAGCGTCGCCGTAACCAGCGATCCAAACCACGCCGAACGCCGCAGAAGCATCGCCACGTTCGCCGCCCCGTGGCTGTTCATGCCAAAGGGTATCGACACCAGCATCGCCGCCACCGCCGTCGGCAACAGGTAGTAAAGCCCGTAACGCCACTTCCGGCTCCGGCGCACCACCGGCTGCGCCGCGATGAAACACACCGCCACGCCCCAGAACAAAATCCCCACCCGCGCATTCAAATATGTGCAGAGGAATTGCAGCAGGATCGCCTTCTTGTCCGGCATCGGGTGCTCACGGCCCGCCGCCGATATAAACGACATCAGCGCCGCAAAACCAATGCCCATCGGCAGCGTGTAATACAACCGGGGCATCACCAGCGCCGGCAACAGAAAAGGCCCTTCGATCAGCTCATACCGCGCGAGACGGTGGAACCACCCCTCGAATCCCGCCTGCCCGTGAACGCCGAAGGGCAGGGTGCCCAGCCACAGCAACCCGCCGATCCCGCCGCCCAGGCAAAAAATCACAAACGCCAGGTCCGCGCGCGCGGGCATCACAAACCGAAAAAAACGGAGCGCCATCGCCAGGAAAAACGCGCCCGCCAGGCCATTCGCGATGCCCAGCGCAAGAAACGCATCCAGCCCGATCCAGTCCGCGGCCCACCCGAGCCCGCCATACACCCAGTGGTGCGGCAGCGCGAAAAGCCACGGATTGTTCGATCCCTCGCTGCTCGTGCACACCGCGTACGGCGAGAAGAAATCGTTCGTGAATATCCGCATGCTCGTCAGAAAAAACGGCGTGTCCCCGATATGCAGCCCGCTGTGCGCGCCCGCGCCAACCCAGCCGTACGTCAGCCACGCGTGCGTCGCCGGCTCGATCAACGCGATAGCGACAATCAACACCCAGGGCCAGCGGGACGGCCGCACCCCGCTACCCATCGCGCCTCTCCTCGGCCAGCAGCGCCTGCATGGAGGCGCTCGACACCTTCCGCCGCGACATCACCCCGCGCCGCCGGACCAGCGCCCCCGGAATCCGCGCCACCAGCCCCAGCCACGCCGAAAACGTATACGCCGCCGCGCGCGCCGCGCCCCACTCGTGCCGCGCCGCCGCAAACACCCGCCCGAACTGGTGCGCGCGCTCCCGAATGATCGCCCCCGCGTTCCACCACAACATCGAAAGCGAAAAGTTCTTGATCACCAGCAGCGCGTGGTTCCGGTAGCACTGCCGCGTGCGCCACCACAGCCGATCCCGGATCGTCGCGCTCCCCTGGTGCCACGCCACCGCCTCCGGAACGACCGCCGCACGCCAACCCGCCCAGCGCGCGCGAAAACTCAGATCCGCATCCTCGAAATACGCCCCAAAGGACGGATCCAGTATCCCCGCCTCCCCGATCAGCGCGCGTGAAAACAACCCGTAACCTCCCGAAACCCCGAAGGGTTCCGTCTCTA
The DNA here is from genome assembly GCA_019637335.1 of Candidatus Hydrogenedentota bacterium. NCBI lineage: Bacteria > Pseudomonadati > Candidatus Hydrogenedentota > Candidatus Hydrogenedentota bacterium. The sequence goes on from JAHBVV010000025.1 coordinate 14,669, forward strand.
TCGCCAGCGAATCCCGACCCGAACCGTAGCCAATCGCTGACGGGCGCCCGCCCCGGCCCATCGCGTCCCCCGCACTGTAGACGAGCCGAGGGTCCTCTGTCCACAACACCAGCGGCGCGATCATGCCGAATTCCCCCGCCCGCGCCACCGCCATCAGCCGCTCCAGGCAGTCCTCCGCCAGCGTCACATCGTTGTTCAGCAGCAGCACCCAGTCCCCACGCGCCAACCCAAGCCCCCGGTTCACCGCCGCAACGAAACCACGGTTCTCCGGACATTCGATGGCCAGCACCGACGGATACGCCGCCCGCAGCCACCCTGCCGTGCCGTCCGCCGATCCATCGTCCACCACAACGATCTCGAAATCGCTGAACGTCTGCCGCGACACGCTCGCCAGGCATTCCGCCAGCAACTCGCGGCCGTTCCACGTGGGGATCACGATGGAAAGCGCCGGCGTCAACGCGCCGCCTCGACCGGCGCCACCCAGATCAATGTCCGGTAGCACGCGCCAATATGAACCCGCGAAATCACGGGAACCAACAGGCGCAAGATCGCCTGAAACACCGCGTTGCCCCGGCCCGGCCAGCCGCACAGCAGCACAAGCCACATCCACCGCCAGAGGAACACCGATCCATTGCCGTGCCGCGTCACCCGGTAGCGGCCGCCCGCCGCCTCCACAAAATCCGCATAAACACCATCCGCGTCCGGCAGGCCCATCGCCACATGCTCCTCCAGCCAGCGAATGCGCCCGCCCGTCAGCGCCCGGTACGCCCCCCGGATACGCCCCTCCGCCGCCTCCGCCGCCGCGCCACACGGAAAACCAATAACCGCCCGCCCCGACGGACGAAGCACCCGCAGGATCTCCCGGGTCGCGAGCGACCGTTGCGCCGCCGGTAGATGCTCGTAGGTATCCAGGCAAATCACCGTGTCGAACGCGCCGTCCGCAAACGGCAGCGCACCGATATCCGCCTGCACCGGAGCAACAGCCTGCGATGCGCGCGCCGCCGACAACTGCGCCCGCTCAATGTCCGCCGCAAAGACCTGCGCCCCGGTGAAGCGTGCAAACCCGTTCTCGTTCGCCCCGATCTCCAGCACCCGCCCCAGCGGACGCCCCCCACGCCGCAGGCGCCGCGCCACCGGCAGATACCGCACCGCCCAGTCCGGATACCCCCGCCCATCCTTCTCCGCCCACGCCCGAAGCCAGCCGGAAAACGAACTCACCCGGGCGCACGCCTGCTCTCGTATTGATTCGCTCATGACATATCGGGTTCCCAACAAACCAAAAAAACGCGACACCCCGCCTCCCCACGCATTCTAGACCCACCACCACCCCCAACCCAACATCGCAAGGGGACTGCATCGGGCGGAAAACCAAGGGGACTGCATCGGGCGGGCCAACCACCCAAGGGGACTGCATCGGGCGGGCCAACCAGGGGGACTGCATCGGGCGGGCAAACCACCCCAACCCAAACAAAAACCACCCAAGAACCCGCCCGAGGCTGTACCCGCAGAAAAACGCCCCCCCTCCCCCCACTTCCCCACTCAAGAAGCCCCGGATTTCGCTTCCTCATGCAGTTTGGCGAGGGCCTGAAGCGGGCGACGCCGGAGGGTTAGCGGGCCGCCATCCGACTCCCAGCGGTTCACCGTTGCCGCGGAAACCCCCAGCGCGGCGGCGAATTCCGCCACCGAAAGCCCGAGCTTTTTCCGCAGCCGCGCGACCGATGCGGAAGAGGGGCGGAGCCGGGGCGCCGGCGGCGTATCCGCCTGGGGATTCCTCGCGGCCATTGCGGCACGGGCGGGCGTGGCCCGGCCTGCGGGCTTCTTGCCCACCGCCTTCTCAGGCTCCTTCGCCCGGGGCGGTTTCGCCGCTTTCCGTGACTGCCCGCGCTTGCCGGCGCCCTTCGCTGGCGCGGGGGCTGGCGCGGGTGCGGAATCTCCTTCGTCGATCTCGATACCAAAAATTCCCCCAAGCTGGTCGGCGGCGAGCGCGTCGGAAGACCTCGCGCCGTCTCCGCCGGGCAGGGCGAGTTCCGCGGAGATCAATTCTTCCGCGGCCACATCGCGCAACAAAAACAGCAGCTCGGGCCGCGAGTCCAGGCGGTTGCCAACCCCATAGAGCACCGCCGCCACATGCTTGCACATCGTCGCCCAGTCGGGGCAACTGCACTTGAGCGTGATCTCGCGCGGCTTGGGAAAGAGGCCGCCATCCCGATCGCTTACGACCGTCATGACTTCGTTGGAGAGCTTGCCCTGAAGCAATTCGAGCATGGAGCCGATTCCGCCGGCGCATTTCGCCTTGATCGCCTTCCAGGCCGACGACGGCAACGCCTTGATCTCCACCGTGACGGTGTACAGCGAGGAGCCGGAGACCAGGGCTTCGACACGGCCCGGCTGGATTTCCAGATGGCACACGGAGCCGTTCCGCGCGTAGGTCCGGCCGCGCGGCAGGCGGTTGGAAAAGTCGGAGAAGGACTCCAGATGCTTGCACCAGCCCTTACCCCAGAAACTGTGGGCGATCTTCAGCCCTTCGATCTCCACGGGCTGGATATCCTTGCCCTGCTTGCGCAGTTTCTCCATTTTCTTTTTCGCCTCGGCGCGGCGCGCTGACACGGGCACATATTCGCGATACCAGTAGGGCATGGGTTCTCCTAGAGCGCCGCCTGGTTCACATCGAGCCGGACGAGGCGCATCAATTCATCGTCAGGCAGTTCGGTCAGGTTCACCTCGCCCTCGCCCGAGAGCATTTCGGTGGCCAATTGTCTCTTTTCCTCGATGAGCGCGTCAATCCGCTCCTCCACCGTGCCGCGGGTGACAAACTTGTGCACGAGCACATTCCGCTTCTGGCCGATGCGGAAGGCGCGGTCCGTGGCCTGGTTTTCGACGGCGGGGTTCCACCAGCGATCAAAGTGGATCACGTGGGCGGCTGCGGTGAGGTTCAGTCCCGTGCCGCCCGCCTTCAGTGACAGAATGAAGAAGGGCGGGCCGTCCTCGTCCTGAAACCGGGCGACGATCTCCTTCCGCTTCTTCACGCCAGTGCCGCCGTGCAGGACGAGGCCCGAACGCCCAAAGATCGCCTGAAGGTGTTCGGAAAGGGGATCGATTATCTCGCGAAACTGGGTGAATACCAGAACTTTTTCCTGCCGTTCGGCGAGTTCCTCGCAGATTTCCGCGATGCGCAAAAACTTCCCGCTGTCCCCGGCAATGTAATCGCCGTCGCCGGCGAGCTGGCTCGGGTGGTTGCAGATCTGCTTCAGGCGCATGAGCGTTTGCAGCACCAGGCCGCGCCGCCCGATGCCATCCGCCGATCCGAGCGACCTCTTCATCGTCTGAACGGCCTGTTCGTACAGCTTCACCTGCGCCTTTGTCAGGTTGCAGTAGCGCGTGGTCTCGGTCTTATCCGGCAGATCCGAGATGATGGCGCGATCCGTTTTCAGGCGCCGCAGGATGTAGGGTCCCGCCAGCTGGCGCAGGGGCGCGAAATGGTTTCGCTCGCGGGCCTGGAGCCCCTTCACGAAGCGCTTGAACACCGCCGCCGATCCGAGGAGTCCCGGGTTGATGAAATCGAAAAGGGACCACAGATCGCCCAGCCGGTTTTCCACCGGCGTCCCGGTGAGCGCGATGCGGGCGCGGGCGCGAAGCTTCTTCACGGTCTTCGCCTGGCCGGTGGACGGGTTCTTGATGGCCTGGGCCTCGTCGAGGATAACCAGGTTCCAGTGCTGTTCCGCGAGCCAGGGCTGTCGGGTCAGCATCGCGTAGGTTGTAACCGCCAGGTCGGTCCCGGCCAAGTATTTCTCGGGCGCGTTCGAAATCCTCGTTATTTCCTCGCGAGATGCCTCGGCCGGGTGCAGAAACTGGAGTCTGAGGGACGGCGCAAAGCGCTCCGCCTCCTGACGCCAGTTACCCAGGAGGGACGCGGGCACGACGAGTAGGGAGGGTTTCCGTTGGTCCGCCGGCGCATTCTTTGCCCAGAGCAGCAGGGCGAGCACCTGAATGGTCTTGCCCAGGCCCATGTCGTCCGCCAGGCAGGCGCCCAGGCCAAGTTCGGTGAGGAATCGCATCCACGCGACCCCCTTGCGCTGGTAGGCGCGCAGGGTTGTTTTCAACGCGCAATATCCTTCGCCGGCAAGGCGCGACGGTTCGCGGAGTTCGGCCAGCACCTCGCGCAGGGCCTCGCCCGCGCCCACGTGCACCCAGGCGCGCTCGAATTCGTCTTCCACTTCGTGATCGAGATCGCGCGAGGCGCCCGCAAGCAGGCGCATGCCCTCCACGAAGGAGATTTCGCCGTTCGCGGCTTCCGCCTGGATCGCTTCCCAATGGCCGATGGCCTCCCGGAGTTTTTCGCGGTCCACCTCCACCCACTGGCCCTTGATCAGGACCAGGCCGTCTTCGCCCGCCAGCAGCGCCCTGATATCCGCCGGTGACAGCGCCGTATCGCCGAGGGCGACCGCGACGTTGAAATCGAGCATGGCCTCCGCGCCCAGGGTGGATTTCTTCTGTTCGCCAATCGTGACCGACACCCGGGGCCGGGGCCGCCGCTTCCACCAGTCCGGCATCGTCACCGAAAGGCCGCTTTCCTCCAGATCGGGAACAGAGCGGAGAAAAGTGTACGCGCGGGCCGCGGGCCAGGCCATGGGCTGGTAGATATCGCTGGAATCCACCAGGGCCTTGACCCAGTCGCAGCGCTTGGCCGCCTCGTGAACCGGTGAAAGCAGCTTGACGAGCGCCGGACGGTTTTTCGCCGTGGCGTACTGTTCCAGGGCCTTGCGCAGGGGCTGGTGCTTCAGCTGGCCCGAAGCGCCGAAACCCGCCGTGTAGGTGGCCATGAAGGCGAAGGGGCGCGCGGGGTCGCTCTTGTTCTCCGCCAGGTGAAAGCAAACACGGCCCACCTGGCGCCACCGGGGCGCGCGCGACGCCAGGAACTCCTCCAGGCCGCCGTCCCGCGTGATCGCGTTGCGGACCCACGCGTCGAGCGCCTCCCAGATCCCGCCAAGCACGGCCTCCGAAAGGTATTCGCCGCCCTGCATGGGGGGCGCGGTCAGGATCAGGCCCGCGCATTCGGCGGGCGTCGGGAGTGCGACCTCAAAGGATTCGGCGCCCGCGGGAACGTGGCACAGCGCCGTCAGATAGCGCGCCGCGAAGTCCCGCCAGTAGCGCAGGTCCTGGGCGCCGCCCGGATCCACCTTTTCCGCCGCCAGGGTAAAGAGGCCGCCAGGCCAGTCCTGCTCAAATTGCGCACGCACGGCGGCCAGGCCCCGGGGGGCGGCTTCATCGGGCGAATCGGACCAGCGGAGGTGCCCCGCGGGGGTCAATCGTATGGCCATCGAACTGTCCTGTCTCCCTGTGCCCGCGATCATCCGCCGTGTGCGAAAATCAGCCCGGTATCCTCCAGCTCGTCAAGCAGGTCCGGCCGCTTTTCCGCCAGCACCTTAAGCCTGCGTCGCTTGTGCGGCTTGACCCGCGCGACTTCCAGCACGATCTCCGCCAGACGCCGGGTTTCGGGGTCGGCTTCCGCGATCATGGTCTCCAGGCGGGCCATGTTCTTCAACGATATATTCCGCTGGCGCAGGAAGCCAAAGATCTCGTCCCGGCAGTCGATAAGGTCGCGCTCCGGCTTTGGCAGCTTCTGGCAATCCTTGCAAACGTGGTTCCGATGCCCCTTTCCGGAGAACTTCTCATTCGCCCGAATGCGATCGCAGTATCGGCAATAATGTCCCATTTCCAGACCCGTTTCTCGAAGTTGATCGATGGTGCGCCAGCACTACGCGCGCAATTATAGGTCAGGGCAAAGGGCCGGATCACGTTGTGCCGGTGATTCGGGACGGATCCAGCCAGGGACGGACGCGCGCCGGTAACCGTGCGCTCAGATCTCGCCCGGCCCGCGTCCAACCAGGCGCGACCGCGTGACCAACAAGACCCACAGAGCGCGTGCCCGTCCCGGCAGGGGTATCCAACACGGGCTGAATCTTACCGCGCGAACTCGACATAACCCGGCCAGATCAAATCAGCCGGTTGCGTTGCGGTACACCCGAATCTGGGCGGGCGCGTCGGGATTAAATGGGCTTCCGGAGTAGTCGGTAAAGTGGTCGAGAAGCGTGAAGCCCTCGTGAAGGGCGTCGATCCGCGCGGCGGGAAGCGGATAGAGGGGGACGCGGTGTTCGCGGACCTCGCCGCCGGGCGCGGTCAGACGGGTATGGAATAGCACGCGTTCCGGGCGGATGTCCTGATACCGCCGGACAAAAGTTACGCCTTCGCGGGAGATTATGGGGAACGCGTGGGTTTCGTGGCGGAGAATGGGGTCCCAGTTGATGGTGTGAAAGAGCCAGACGCCGCCCGGGCTCAGGCGCGCGCGGACCGCGTTGACGAGCGGGCCGATCGAATCGGGCGGAATGTGCGCGATAACATTGCCGATGCAGAAGATCAGATCAAAGGGGCCGCGGTTTGGCAGGCCGAAGAGGTCGCAGGCATCGAAACGCGCGCGCGAGCCGCGCTTCCTTGCAATCGCAATAGACGGGGAGTCGGGGTCGATCCCGGTAACTTCGTGGTCGTCGGCCAGGGCGGCGCTGTATTTTCCCGTGCCGCACCCGATGTCGAGGATCCGCGCGGGACCGGCGGGCAGATAGCGCTGAATACAGGCGACGACCGCGGGGTTATACGGGAAGATGATGTCGTAAAGCGGTGCGGTGTCTCCATACATGGTATAACCGTCCTCCTATCCACCGGGCGGGTGCGGGGATTCATTATACGCCTCGCGCGCGCGTTAATCCGCCAGCTCGACCTCGGTATGGGCCCATTGCTCGGTGCGGAAGACGGCCCACGTGAGCGCGAGCCGGGTGGCGTGGCTGATGAAGATGGCGAGCCAGACGCGATCCGGGGTGAGGGAGCCGTGCCAGTCGAACCACCAGCAGATGCCGAGCAGGATGACGATCTGGGTGAGGAACGCGATGTACATGGGGATCTTGGTTTCACCGGCGCCCTGAAGGCCGCCGGTCATGGCGAGGGTGACCGCGAGCATGACGCCGGAGAAGGTGAGGAAGCGGAGGAGGGAGACGCCGATGGAGAGAATGGGCTCGCTGGTGGCGTCGAAGAGTCCGAGGAGTTCGGCGGGGTAGAACCAGAAGAAGTATCCCATGAAGACGGCCCAGGCGGCGCCGAAAAGGGAGGCGACGCTGACGGCGCGCTTTCCGCGGCGGGGGTTTCCGGCGCCGATGTTCTGGCCCATGAGCGTGCCCGAGGCGGAGCGGAGCCCGAAGCAGGTCCACGTGACGAGGGAGAAGAGCTGCGCGTAGCAGATGGTGTAGGCGGCCATGGCGGGCGCGGAGATGTCGTGGCTCATGCGGCCGAGGAAGACCAGGACGAGGAATCCGCCGATGTTGAGGAGGACGGCCTGAATCCCGGTTGGGATTCCGATCCGGGCGACGACCTTGATGACGGAGAGGTCGGGCCAGAGGCGGAATTGCGCCGGCGGTTGGAGAACCATCTTCCGGCGAAGCACGAGGGTGACGGAGATGGCGACGGTGAAGAGCGGGGCGAGAACAGTCCCGATGGCCGCGCCGATCGCGCCCAGCTGGGGGAAGGGGCCGATGCCGGTTATGAGGACGGCGCTGATGCCGATGTTGAGCATGGTGGCGAGAATGCCGAGAACGAGGGGGGTCTTCGGGTCGCCGGAGGCCTGGAAGGCGCCGGTGAACATGAAGCTGATGAAGAGCGGGGCGCCGCAGGTAAAGAGAATGCGGAGATAGGGCAGCGCATGCATGCGGACTTCGGCCTCCGCCCCGACGAGGTCCAGTAGATACGGGGCGGCGATGTATCCGGCGGGGGCGACGATGAAGATGAGAATGATGAGGCTTGCCAGGAAGGTCTCGTAGGCAACCCGGCTCATGTTGGCGCGGTCCTGGCGGCCGGCGTAGCGGGCGATGAGGACGTTCATGCCGTGGAACAGGGAGGCAATGAAGACGACGAAGATGAGGAAGGTTTGCCAGGCGACGCCGATGGCCGCGTTGGCCGCGTTGGCGTCGGAGACGACGAAGTGGCCAACAAGAACGTGGTCGACGAAGCTGTGCATGCCGTTGACGAGGTTGAGCAGCGTGGCGGGCCAGGCGAGTTTCCAGACGGAGCGAAGGATGCTGCCGGACACGAGCTGTTCGTCAAATTTTTTCATGAATCTTCGGGTCGAGGTCCGGTGAATGGCCGGGAAATTGTCGGGAGGATCGGGAAACCCGTACTATAGCATGATGCGGGGGAGGGATTCGAAGACGGGCGGGCTGGTATGCTGCCTGATAACCTGCGTGTTGTGTTTTATTCGGGTATGGGAAAGGTGGTTCGCATGTTGGTGAAATCGATGGTCTCGGCGTGTTGTGTGGTGTTGGCCGGGGTTGCGGTTGGGCAGCCGTATTCGCTCGGTTATGATCCGGATGGGACGATTCTGGTGAATGGCGCGCGGACGCTGATCATCGGGAGCTATTACGCGGCGAAGTCGGAGCGGCCGTATGCGGAGATGGCGGAGGCGGGCTTCAACCTGGTGCGGGCGGGGAATGCGGAGCAGCTGGACGCGGCGCAGGCGGCGGGGGTGATGGCCTGGACGTCGGTGGGGGCGCTGGATCTGGCGGATCGGGAGGCGAGCGAGGCGCAGCTGCGGGAGCGGGTGAATGCGATCAAGGACCATCCGGCGCTGGCGATTATTGAGACGATCGACGAGCCGGCGTGGGACTGGCTCAAGAAGGAGGCGCGTTTTGGTCCGGAGATCTTTGAGGCGACCTATCCGGTGATCAAGGAACTGGCGCCGGAAAAGCTGCTGTATATGAACCACGCGCCGACGAACCTGGTTTCGACGATGCGGGCGTATAACGCGGGGACGGATATCGTGGCGTGCGATATTTATCCGGTGAATCCGGGAGGGCTGATGACGATGTACGCGCTGTTTCCGGATGGTCACCAGGGGGACTTGAACAACACGTCGATCAGCCAGGTGGGGGATTATGTGGATAAGATGCGCCAGGTGACGGGCCCGAACCGTCCGCTGCTGATGGTGTTGCAGGCATTCGCGTGGGAGAAGCTGGTGCAGGAGACGGACGTGGTGGAGCAGCGCGAGGAGAAGATTCAGTATCCGAGTTACAGCCAGTCGCGCTTTATGGCGTATCAGGCGCTGATCAAGGGGGCGAACGGAATTGTATATTGGGGGAGCGATTTCACGCCGCAGCCGTCGCAGGCGTGGGACGATCTAAAGCGGGTGACGCGCGAGGTGGCGGATCTGGGGGCGGTGCTGGTTGCGCCGGATCCGGGGGTCGCGGTGGAGACGGCGTATCATGAGCTGGGCCATTCGGTGGATGACGGGGTGCAGTTGATCGTGCGGGATCATGGGGGCTACCGGTACGTGTTTTCGTGCAACGCGGACCGGAACCGCGCGAAGGCGACGTTGTCGGGGCTGGGGGATTGGCGTGTGTGTACGGTGTTGCATGAAGATCGGACGCTGCCGGTGGAGGGGGGCGCGATCACGGATGTGTGGGGCCGCTTCTCGGTGCACGTGTACCGGCTGGAGCGATAGGGGGCGGTCCCGGGTCAGGCGATCGCGGCCTGCATCCGTTCCCACTGGGCGCGGCCTACTTCTTTGATCTTTTCGTTGGGCCACTTTTCGAGGGGGGTGTAGCAGGGGTGTTCGTGCTCCTTGTACGGGTTGTTTCGGGCGGCGTTGTAGCAGCAGATGAGCGACCAGCGGGGCTTGTCGCTGAGGTTGGCGTCGGAGCGGTGGAGTACGTTGCTGTGGAACCAGAAGGCGTCGCCGGGTTCGAGTTCGCAGTAAACGACTTCCATGCGTTCGAGAATCTTCTCCACCCGTTCGAGGTCGGCGCCGGTCTGGTTCCCGACGGTGCCGTGGTTAATGCGGCCGAGGTGGTGTGAGCCGGGGATCGCCTGGAGGCAGCCGTTTTCTTTGGTGGCGGCGTCGATGCCGATGAGGCAGCTGGCCATGAGCGGGTAAAGGCAGCCGTTGTTGTACCAGTAGCCGTAGTCCTGGTGCCATTCCCAGGCCCCGCCAACGCGGGGTTCCTTGAGCATCATCTTGTGGTGGTAGTGATACACTTCGCCGCCGAGGAGCTGCTCCATGGGGTTGACCATCTTATAGGAGCGGACGATCGCGCTGTACATGTCGTCTTCGAGGGCATTGCAGACGGTCAGACGCGTCGTGTAGCCCTCTTTATCCACCCGCTCGATGGCGCCGGTGGCGATCGCCTGGTCCATCTTGGCGATTTTGTAGAGGAGGTCGATTTCTTCGGCGTCGAAGTAGCGTTTTTTGAGGAGGCAGCCGGTTTCTTCGAATTCGGCGATTTCCCGGGGGGTCAACTGGTTTTCGCTCATGCTACTCTCTCCTGGCGGTAGTTCCAAAGTTCAGGCAAGTCGCCCCGGGTTACAGGGACATCAGCGACAGCAGGGACGGCAGTAAGAAAACGTCCATTCCTGCCGTCGCTGCTGTCCCTGCTGTCCCTGCGGAATATCGCGGTTTTCCTCAAATAGCTGGCAAATCGCGCATTCTTCGCGGCGGCCGGCCGCGCCTCAGTTGCATTCGGGTTCGAGCGGTCCGGCGAGCTCGTCGAGGAAGAAGAGGCGCCCGGGCAGCGTGGGCATGTAGGTGCTTGGAATCCACGGGGAGGGCTTGTGGTGGAGGCTCATCCAGAGCGACATGCCCTGCCACATCATGCCCCGGCCGAGGCTGCCGTCGCATCCGCCGATGATCTGGTCCGACATCAGAAAGAGGCCGGGCCCGACGGTGTTGGCGCGGGTGGGGACAAGCGTCGTGCGGCTCTTGAAGCTCGTGATGGCGTTCTGCTCGATCGTCATGGGGCAGAGCTGCGCGCCCAACCGGTAGTCTTCCTTTTTCCAGGCGGCTTCGGACTTGTATTCGGCGGCGAAGTGGGGCTCCCAGAAGGCGATGTGGCAGGCGCGCCCGATGCCGAACACGGTGACGAGGGAGGCGCCTTTCTTCTTCAGCGCGCGGATCTTTTCGCCAAACGTGGGCAGGTTCTTCTTCGTGGCGAAGTTGCGCTGGCTCTTGGGGACGGTAAGCTTGCCGAGCGGGCCGTAGAAGGCCTGCTCCATCGCGTTCTGAAAGGCGCCGGGATCCTTCGCGGGGAGGGTGTTGCCTTTTTCGTCGCTCCATTCGTCCATATTGAAGCCGTGGACGTGCTTACAGTCGACGTTCCATTCCTTCAGGAAGTAGACGGCCCAACGGTACATGCCCATGGGGCCGACGGGGAGGATGAACGCGATCTGCTTCTTCTTCGTCTTCGCGTTCAGGATGGCGAGGGCGATTTCGTGGCCCATCATGGTGTCGAAGTCTTCAAGAGAGGCGCAGGGCACGGCCTCGAATTTCTTGTTCCACCATTTTTCCGGCTTCGTGATGGTTTCCGGTTTGCGGCCACAGAGTTTGTCGATGGCAGCGAGATCCCAGCCTTCCGGGAAGAAGCCCTCGAGAAGCGAACCCTGGATGGTAGTCATGAGGTTGATGGGCATGGTGATATTTCCTTCCGCTTGAACGTTTGGTGCAGGCGCCCATGCCGGGGCGCACGGGCCATGATAAATGATGGCGGCGGAGGGATCAATGGGAAGTGGGCATGCAGACCAAGGGAAACAAGTAGCCGTCCACCAGGCCCACGCCGTCCACGCGCCTGCCCGCCAAAGGCGGGTCCACCCCGTCCACGCGCCTGCCCGCCGAAGGCGGGTCCACTCCGTCCACGCGCCTGCCCGCCGAAGGCGGGTCCACCCCGTCCACGCGCCTGCCCGCCGAAGGCGGGTCCACTCTGTCCACTCTGTCCACTCTGTCCACTCTGTCCACTCTGTCCACCCCCACCACCCCAGAAAAAACCTCGGCCGCATCCCTGGATAGATCGCAACCCACCATAAGAAAAGCCGCGCTCCGGCGAGCGCGGCTTGAATCTCCTCATTGGCCTCTTCGCTTACAGCGCGTTCGGGGGCGTTCGCACCACGAGCAACCGAAGCTCGGTCATGTCTTCGATCGCGTATTTGATGCCTTCGCGGCCGAGGCCGCTGTCCTTTACGCCGCCGTAGGGCATGTGGTCGACGCGCCAGGAGGGCACGTCGCCGATGACGACCCCGCCGACGTCGAGTTCGTCCCAGGCTTTCTGAATCTTGTAGATGTCGCGGGTGAAGATGCCGGCCTGGAGGCCGAACTTGCTATCGTTGACTTCCGCGAGGGCTTCGTCGAAGTGCTTGAACTTGGTGAGGAGGCAGGCGGGGCCGAAGAATTCCTCGGCGTACATGGGCTCGCTCTTGGGGACGTTTTCGAGGATGGTGGCTTCGAGGAGGTTGCCTTCGCGCCCGCCGCCGCAGAGGAGCGTGGCGCCGGCGTTTACGGCGGACTTAATCCAGGCTTCCATGCGATCCGCCTCGCCCTTGGAGATGATGGGGCCGATGAACGTTTCCTCATCGCGGGGGTCACCGGCCTTGAGCTTTTTCGTGGCGGCGACGAACTTCTCCTTGAAGGCGTCGTAGAGGGATTCGTGGATAACGATCCGCTGCACGCCAATACAGCTCTGGCCGGACTGGTAGAAGGCGCCGATGATCATGCGCGCGACGGCGTCTTCCAGGTCGGCGTCTTCATCGACAATACACGCGGCGTTGCCGCCAAGCTCCAGGACCACCGGCTTCTTGCCGGCCTTGGCCTTCAGCGCCCAGCCCACGTCGGGGGATCCCGTGAAGCTCATGAATTTAAGGCGCTCGTCCTCGGTGAACAGGGCGGCGCCATCGCGCTTGCAGGGCAGGATGGAGAAGGCGCCCTCGGGGAGGTCGGTCTCGGCGAGGATTTCGCCGATGATAATCGCGCCGAGGGGGGTGAGGCTCGCCGGCTTGAGCACGAAGGGGCAACCAACCGCGAGCGCGGGGGCGACCTTGTGCGCGGCGAGGTTGAGCGGGAAGTTGAAGGGAGATATAAAAGAGCACGGGCCGATCGGGACGCGCTTGACCATGCCGCTGTAGCCGTGCGCGCGGGCGCTGCGGTCCATGGAAAGGACTTCGCCGTTGATGTTCACGGAGAGTTCGGCGGCGATCTTGAAGGTGTCGATAAGGCGCGTCACTTCGCCGCGGCTGTCCTTGATGGGCTTTCCGCCCTCGATACAGAGGGTTTCGGCAAGCTCGTCGAAGCGCTCCTTGAACCGGGCGACGCAGTGTTCGAGGACCTCCTGCCGCTTGTAGGAGGGCATGCGGCGCATGGGGCCATCGGCCTCGACGGCCTTTGCGATGGCATGATCGATGGCGGCTTCGTCGGCCATGGCGACGCGGGTCGCGACCTTGCCGGAGTACTTGTCGAAGACTTCCAGATCGGTATTGGGCTGCTGGGGTTTGTTGGCCAGGTAATAGGGGTAGGCTTCTCTAAGCATGATTGATATCTCCCTGCGTCGGTTCCGGGTAGTTTACCGGATAGGGGGGCCGCTTTCCGAATCCGGCGCGGCCCCGGGGACCGCGCGCCGCCGGATCAGACGATGATTTGCAGTTGTTCGGTGAGGCGATCGTTCTCCCGGTAGTCGATGGGCACGGCGAGCAGGACGGGCTTGTCAAGGGTGAAGGCCTCTTCGAGCGCGCCGGCGAGTTCGCGGGACTTGTCGACGTACATGCCGTGGAACCCGAAGGCCTGCGCGAGCTGCACGAAATCGGGGTTGCCAAAGGAAAGATTGGTGTGCCGGTCGAACTCGTTCTGCTGCTTCCACTCGATAAGGTTATAGCCGTTGTCGACCCAGACCATGACAACGATGTTCGTCTTGAGGCGGACGGCGGTTTCCATCTCCTGCACGTTCATGAGGAAGCCGCCGTCGCCGCAGATCGCGAGAACCCGCTTTTCCGGGTGAACGAGCTTCGCGGCGATCGCGCCGGGCAGGGCGCTGCCCATGGAGCAAAAACCATTGGGGATCAGGCAGGTGTTCGGCTCGTCGCACTGGTAATACTGGGCGATCCACATCTTGTGCGATCCGACATCGCTGAGGACGATGTCCTCGGGGCCCAGGACCTCGCGCGCATCCCAGATCGCCTTCTGCGGACGGATCGATCCCTCGGTATCGTCGTCCTTGTGCTCGGCGAATCGGCCAAGCATCACCTGGCGCGTCTTGCGCTGCGCAGGCAGTTCGAACCGAAGAGGTTCGGCCTTGAGGCGCTCGTTCATCATCCAGAGGGTGTGCGCGGTATCGCCCACGACCTCCGCGTCAAGCTCGTAGAACGAGTCGACCGGCGCGGGCAGGAAATCGATGTGGACTATCTTCTTGTTGCCGGACTTGTTCCACACGCTGGGGTGGTACTCGACGAAGTCGTAGCCGATCGTAATGACGGTGTCGGCGGCCTTGATGGCGGCGTTCGCGAGATTCTTGGTCTGAAGCCCGAGCGTGAAGAGGCACTGTTCCGCCTGGCGCGACACGCACCCCTTGCCCATAAACGTGCTGATGACCCCGATGCCGGTGAGCTCAGTGAATTCACGGAGCATTTTCGCCGTGCGGGTGCGGATGGCCCCGTTGCCGGCAAGGATCACCGGATTTCTCGCTGAACGGATCACGTTCATGGCGATATCCACGATCTTGTCGTCGGCGACGGAGCGGCGGAGATAGTTCTTACGGACGGGCCGGCGCGTGGCCGGCAGCGCGGCAATGTCGTCGGCAAGCTCGATGTGGCACGCCCCGGGCTTTTCGCGCATGGCCTGTTTGAAGGCCCAGCGAACGACCTCGGGGATATTGTCCGGGTGGATAATGGGCGTGGCGTTCTTCGTGACGGGCCGGAACATGGACACGACGTCAATGTTCTGGTGGCTTTCCTTGTGCTGGCGCTGTATGTCCGCCTGACCCGTAATCACGACCATGGGCGCGCGGTCGCTGTTCGCGCTTGCGACGCCGGTGACAAGGTTGGTGGCACCGGGCCCCAGCGTGCTGAGGCAGACCCCGGCTTCGCGGGTGAGCTTGCCGTACGTCTCCGCCATAAAGGCGGCGGCCTGCTCGTGGCGGCACATGATGAACTCGATGGGGGACTTCTCAAGCGCCATCAGGAAGTGCGCGTTTTCTTCGCCGGGCACGCCAAAGATGTAGCGTACGCCCTCGGCCTCAAGACATTGGACAAACAATTCGGCTGCGTTCATATCGGGCAGCGGTCCTCATTGGGGCGGAGGGCCAGAGCCATCCCCGCCCGCTGGTCACGCCGGCCCGCTGGCGCGCGGCGTCAGGCGGGCGGCACTGCGATGGAAGGCCCACGGCCGTGGGGCGGCGCCGCGGGACCCGTACTGTCAGCGACGGTCAAGTGTACCTGAACGGGAGGCCTGTTCCAAGGTGGCCGCGGCGCCGCGTCAAATGGAACTGCCGCT
The DNA here is from genome assembly GCA_019637335.1 of Candidatus Hydrogenedentota bacterium. Lineage (NCBI taxonomy): Bacteria > Pseudomonadati > Candidatus Hydrogenedentota > Candidatus Hydrogenedentota bacterium. The sequence goes on from JAHBVV010000025.1 coordinate 30,006, forward strand.
TCCCGGGGCCCGTGTCATGACTTCGGGCTGTTTTTCCGGCGTGCCGTGGAGGGTTTCCTGCAGGAAATCCCGGTATTCCTTCAGCGGCACGGACGCCGGATTGCACTTGAGGCCGAGATCGACCTGTTCCGCCGCCTTGATCAGCAGTTCGCGGCTGTATTCGGGCGGCACGTTGAAACGGAGCGCCTCGCGAAACGCCCGCATGTACACGAGCGCCGTCTTTTGATGCAACACACCCTTGAACTTGAAATATTCCATGCCGGTCACTTCCTCGGTGGGAATGATGTCCCTGGAGAGGAGGGCCTGGGCCGTGAGCAGTTCGCCTTCCGCGAGGGTGAGCTGAGGGGCGCCGAGGTGGAGGTAGCTCAGGCCATAGTAATAGTGGGCAATGGGATCGTCTGGATGCCGTACGAGGTGCGCCTTGATGAAGGGCCGCGCCTCGTCCCAGCGCTGCTCCTCGCCCAGCGCGGCGGCCTGCTTCAAAAGGCCCGGGTCGTACGCGGGCCTGCCGCACCCGGCGAAGAACACGACCGCGCACACGAGGCAGCAGTACGCAAGAAGCGGCTGGATGCCGTGCCGTGTCGAACTACCGCGGCGTTTCATTCTATTCCCACACGGGTTCCAGGCGGAAGAACCCTGTTTCGGAGCCGAGCCGCGCAAATATTGCGATCTCGGCGGGCTTCGTTTCGGCAACACGCGCAATCGCGGACTTGAACTCGTCGAGGTTTCGGGTCGGGAAGTCTCCAATCGCCAGGACGATCACGCCCGCCTGCATTTTTCCGAGCTGCGCGGGGCTGCCAGACTTCACGCGGCGAACGATTACGCCCTGGACCTCCTCCGACAGGTTCAGGCGAAGGCGGATGTCCTGCGTAAGCTCGCGAACGGTGAGCCCGAGCGCGTTGTCTTCATATTCCTCGGCCTGCTGCGCCGAGCGCGGAAGCTCGCCGAGCTTGACGGCCAGATCAAGCGCTTCGCCCTTCCGCAGGACCCGAAGCTTCGCCTCGTTCCCGGCGCCCGTGTCCCGTACAAGCTTGGTGAAACCCATCACGTCGCGGTCCTGCCTGGCCCGGATCGGCGTGCCGTCGAAATTGACGATGACATCGCCTTCCTGCAGCCCGCTCGCCTGGGCCGGCGAACCGGGCACCACCGTGCTCACGATGAGGCCGCCGGTGGGCTCGAGGTTCCAGTAGCGCGCGAAGTCATCGGTCAGCGGCTGGGTGAACACGCCGAGCCAGGCGCCGCCCTCGCTTGAGGCCTCGCCGTTGCCCCGGGGCGGATTCTTCAGGTACTTGCTGAAAAGCTCGACCTGGTATACGAGCGGGTGCCCGCTGCGAATGTAGAGGTCGCCGCCCTCCGCCGGAGCCAGGTCAAAGCCAACAATCCCCACGACGCGCCCGCGCGTGTCGAGCACGGGCCCGGAGACGAATCCGAAGCGCACCGAACCGTCAAGGCAGTAGGTGGTGCGGGGCTTGTCGAGAACAGCCCCGATCCGGGCGTTCTGCAGGCTCGGCGTAAAGTCCAGGGAATCGCCAAGGAGCCCGAATATGGTGATCGGGTCGGCGAGCTTGAGGCTGGAGGCCGGCGCGAACTCGACGTGCGGCAGATTCAGAGGGGTGTCGGACTGGAGCTGGATAAAGACCACGTTGAGGTCGTCGGGCTTGCCGACAAATTCCGCGGAATAGCGCCTCTCATCGAGGCCCTCGCCAAGCGTGACATTGATGTTGAAAGGGGTGCTGTTCTCGAGCTTCATATGCCCGTGGCAGAGGGCCAGCCCATCCGGGGATACAATCAGGGCCAGGCCATTGCCGTCTCGGCGGCTGATCTCGCCGGTCGCGGGGTTGGTGATCTCGCTGGCGTAAGTGAGGAGGCCCATCGCCGGCTTGAGATCCGCATAGGCGCGGCGGAGCATCTCGGCGTCGAAGTCCTGCGCGGCGGCGGCGGCGGCCAGCCACAGCATGCACGTGAGAATCAGCGCACTACTCCGCATCGGAGGTTCCTTCCACCACGGGAGCCGGGGCGCCCGCTTCCTGCTTGATCAGCACAAATCGATGTAGCGCGCGATTGCGCACCGAGAGCATGACCAGCGGGGTCTTGTCGGCCACGCGGGCGTCGTAAACTTCCTTGAATCCGGCCAGGTTTTCAACCTTGACGCCGTCGACCGAAAGGATGATGTCGCCCTGCGCCAGGCCGGCCTTGTTCGCGATGCCCCCGACCTGCGCGCCGGACACGAGCACGCCTTCGCGGGAATCGAGCCCCGCGCGGCGAACGACGGCGGGCGTCAATTCCGCGGCGGTAAAGCCCCAGCCGCTGAACTCGACCTGGGCGCCCTTGAGCCCACCGCGCTCTTCGGTGACAAGCGGAACTTCGAAGATTTCATCACCGCGCTGGAGGCTGAGGCGCACTTCCTCGCCGACCGGCAGGTCCGCGATGAACTTGTTTACAGGGGGAAGGTCTTCCTCGAAACGGGCATTCGTGGGCGTGCCCCCAACCGACAGCAGGATATCGCCGGGCTGAATGCGGGCCTCGAACGCCGGTGAGAGCGGATCCACGCCGGCGACGAGCACGCCCTTGCGCGTCGGATCTTCCGTGCGGGCAAGCATCTCCTGCAACTCCAGGCCAAGCCAACTGCGGCGAACGTGACCGTTGCCCATGATCTGCTCGGCGACCTGCCGCACGAGGTTGCTCGGGATGGCGAAGCCAACGTTCTCCGCTCCGCGGAGAACCATCGTGTTCACGCCGATGACTTCCCCGCGTATATTCAGGAGGGGGCCGCCGCTGTTGCCCTGGTTGATCGCGGCGTCCGTCTGGATCCAGTTCGTGAAAGGATGGTCGGTCTGGCCCGAAAGGTGGCGTCCGGTCACGCTGACAATGCCCATGGAAACGGAACGCGAAAGGCCGAGCGGGCTCCCCATCGCGATGACGGTCTGGCCGGATTCGAGCTTGTCGGAATCCCCGAAGGCCACGTAGGGAAGACGATCCGGAAGGTCGAGTTTCAGCACCGCCAGATCGGTGTAGGGGTCTACACCAACCACGCGCGCGTCCACCTCGCTCTTGTCGCTGAGCACACAGCGGACAAAACGGCTTTCGCCCGCGACGTGTTCGTTGGTGACGATGTACCCGTCGGGCGTGATGATGAATCCGCTGCCAATAACGGGCACTTCGCGCCGCTGGCCCTGCTGGTAGACCTCCTTGACCGGGCGTATATGCACGAGCGCGGGCGCAACCCGGTTTTTCGCGCGTATCACCGCGCTTTCCGCCCCCAGCCCCGACGTGGTTGCGCAGCCGGTTAACGCCACGCATGCCGCGGCGGATAAAACCGCGGCGGCGCGCGCGGGGGCTTTTAGAATGCGTTCAACAGCGTTCAAACGCCGACTCCTTTTCGTCCACGGTAGTTCCGCCCGGGGGAAAGATGTACCCAACACGTATGATTATACCCGGATCCGGCGGGCGCTGCACGCGCGGGAGACGGCCCTTATTCCGTCTTCCTCAGACTGCAATGTCTGAGTCCCTGGGGAATCGCTCGGACTGACGTCCGTCAATTCGATCATGACTAAATTGTGGTTGCCGGTCCGTGCCGGATGCATCGGGCGCGGGCAGCGTGCTATCGTCCCTCTACATTCATCGGATGGGAATACTTAATGTCAGTATTGATGCTGCTAATCGCGGCCTGGTGCGCCGGTGGCCTGCTTGTGGCCCGGAATACCGGGGACGGCGACCTGGCCGAGGCGACGTGCTTCAGGCTGCTCGCCGGGCTGGCCGTGGCCGCGCCGGTGCTGCTCGCGCTGGCGTGCCATTCGCTGGCCGTGGCCCAATACGCGCTCGCGGCGGCCGCGGCGGGGTGCGTCGGGTGGTCGCTCTGGGGACGGAAACCCCGACTTGTCCCGAACCATCTTGGGGCTCGCGCAGCCTGGCGGGGGCTTAACCGCCTGGAAAAGTGTTCCCTGCTGGCGCTGGCGACCGCGGGGTTGCTGACATTAATCAGCGCGCTGGCGCCTTCGACCGGATGGGACGCGGCGGTGGCGCACCTGGCGCTGCCGGCGGCCTACGCGCGCGCGGGTCGGGTCGCGCTGGATCCGGGGAACGTATACACGGGCTACCCGCAGTTTCTGCATGTGCTGTATGCGATCGCGTATTCGGGGGGCGCCGGCGGCGAGCTGCTGGTGTCAATGCTCAACTGGGGATCGGGCGTGCTGGCCTGTGCCGCGCTGTATGCGCTGGGGCGCCGCGCCGGCACGCGCCAGACGGGATTGGTGGCTGCCGCAATGCTGGCGACGGCGCCGATCTTCATGGACCAGGCGGGGAGTGTCGGGATCGATCTGGGCTTTGCCGCGTACAGCACGGCGGCCCTGGCGGCGCTGATGGCGTGGCGCGCGGAGGGCCGCCTTCGCTACCTCGCGCTCGCGGGCCTGTTTGCGGGGGCGGGCTGCGGAATCCGCCACACGGGCCTGCTGGTGGCCGCATTAATGCTCGCTGCGGTTACGGCGCTGGCGTGGCGCCGGCGGCCGGTCCGGGCGCTGGCGCTATTCGGGGGCTTCGCGCTGGCGGCGGCGGCGCCCTGGCTCGCGCGGAGCTGGATCGTGACCGGGAATCCGGTGTTTCCTTTCTTGCTGGCATATTTTCCAGCGGCCCCGATTGACCATATCGCGATTTCCGATCCGGGGGCGCATGAGTCGATCGCGCGGGCCGGGGGCGCGGGCCTGCTGGCATATCTGCGCTTTCCGTGGGATATCGTCATGCGCCCGCAGCTTTTTGACGGGTGGAACAAGTCGCCCGGGGGGCTGGTGCTTGCGCTGGGGATACCCGGGCTGCTGCTTGGTGGCGCGCGCGCGTGGGGGCTGGGGGCCTTCAGCGCGGCGGGGGGCACAGTCTTTTTCTTCTTCCAGCGGCTTGCACGGTACCTGCTGCCGTTTTTCACGCCCATGATGGTGGTGGCGGCGCTGGCGGTGGAGCGATTGCGGGTTGGCCGGCGCGCGGTGGCGGCGGTGGTGCTGATCAGCTTTGCGTACGGCCTGGGGCTGCACGCCGCCGCGATGCATTTCAAGATGAAGGTGGTCCTGGGCCTGGAGAGCCGGGCGGCGTACCTGGGCGCGCGTGTGGAGCGATATGCGGCGTTCGAATATGCCAATGCGCACCTGAACACGGGCGGAAAACTGCTGCTGCTTGATCAGCGGAGCTACTATTTCAACGGCCCGTCGTTCCAGAACCACTGGAGCCTCCGGCGCATCGCGGACAGGCCGCTGCGCGAGCAGGTCGCGTGGCTCCGGGATCAGGGAATCCGGCATGTGATGATCCCCGAGGCGTATGTGTCGGAATCCGGCGCCCTTTCGGGGGAGATCGCGGAGATGCTGTCGCGCTGGCGGCGGGCGCCCCGATGGTTTGACGCGGTCGGCCCGCCGATGACAATTCCGCGGCGGGGCGGCGGCCTGGAGACGGTGGTATTTCTGGCGGTGCGGGAGCCGGCGCGCAATGTCGATTAAGCGGACGATTGCGCACAATACGGTCTACAACGCCGCCGGGCGCTGCTGGGAAGCCATCGCCGGCATCGCGCTGACGGTATACATCATCGAGCGCGTGGGGCTGGAGGGCTTCGGCCTCTGGTCGCTCATTGCGCTGTTCACGGGCTACGCCGCCCTCTTCGATTTCGGGATGAGCAGCGCATTCAGCCGTTTCATCGCCGCGTGCGCGGCCCGGGGCGACCGTTCCGGCGTGAGCGGGGTGGTGAGCACGGGCTTCTACTTCTACCTGGCGCTTGGCGCGGGGCTGCTGGCTATCGGGTGGCCCGCTATTGACGGGTTGCTGCAAGCGACGGTCGCGCTGGCGGCCTGGCTCAACCCGGGGGCGCCAGGGCTGGCGCCGGATAGCGCGGCGCGGGAGGAGGCGCGTTTTCTGCTGCGGGGAGCCCTGCTGCTTTTCGTGGCGACGAACGCCATGGCCCCGTTTTCGGCGGTGCCCGCCGGTTTGCAGCGGATGGGGGTGTCGAATGCGATTGGTTTCGGGGTTTCGCTCGTGAAAATAACCGCGACGGTGGCGTTTCTCGAACAGGGCTATGGCGTGCGCGGGCTGCTGTATGCGAGCGGGATCGTGCTGGCCGCCACGGCGGTCGCGCATGTGGTCGCGGCGCGCCTGCTGTATCCCGGGTTGCGGTGCAGCCCGTTCGCAATGCGCGGGGCGCTCTTTCAATCGATGCTGTCCTTCGGCTGGCGCGCGCAGGTGGCGCGGCTGGCGAACCTGGTGAATTTTCAGACGGATCGTATGGTGGTGGCGCTCGTCGGCGGCGGGGCGCTGGACCTCGTGGGGCTGTACCGGATCGGGGAGGACCTCGCGCAGAAACTGCGGCAGATTCCGGCGCTGCTGGTAAGCGCGCTGACGCCCGCGGCATCGGACCTGGACGCGCGCGACGACCGGGAGCGACTGGCGATGCTCTATACGCGATCGACGCGCTATATGGCAGCGGTGACCGTGCCGCTGACCCTGTTTGGGATGGCCGCGGCGGATTTGCTGTTGTGCCTGTATGCGGCGAAGGCCGACCATGGGCCGGCCGTGTGGGTGGCCCGGATTCTCCTCGCGGGCTACGCGGTGAACGTCCTGCCGGGACCCGGGGTAAGCATCGCGCTGGGGAAAGGCAACGCGGGACTGCCGATGGCGGCGGGGCTCATATCCACGGTTGGGAACATCATGCTGACGGTGGCCCTGTATATGGCGATTGGGTTTTACGGGATTCCCGCCGCGACGGCAATCGCGCTTGCGCTGTCTTCCGCCTGGTTCTTTCGGGCGATGCGGCGGGAGGTGGATGCCCCCGTTATGCCGCTGCTGCGGGACGCGCTCCTTGGGCCGGTCGTTGCCGCGCTGCCGGGTACGGTGTTCTCTGTTGGCGTCGCGTGGGTGCTGGCGGACTATGCGAGTCGCATGGGGAACCTCGCCGCCGCGCTCGGCTGCGGGGTGGTATTCGCGGCAAGCTACGGGCTACTGCTGTGGCGGCTTCCCTTCTTTGACGCGTGGGACCGGGCCTTCTTCCGGGAGGCGCTGCGGCTGGATCGATTCCAGAGCCCGATAGGGGAAGAAGATACCGCAAGAGAACCGTGAACCGACTTCACCAGGCGACTCCCCTCGCGTCCACCGAACTGTGGATTACCCCTACCGCCACAATGAGAAGAAGGCCCAAAAGGAGTGATACACGCGCAAAGGCCTCCTTCCCCGACCAGTGGGCCAATTCCACGGAATGACACCACCGACGATGTACGTCACCGGACACTTACTGAAAGTCAGGAATACAGCCTCGGAATCCTCCTGACGCGAACCTACCCTTCCTTCATTCGTGACCAATCGCGGCTGGAACACATCGAATTCCTTTTCTATCCGTACTACTATCCGTCATTTTCTCCTTTCTTTTCGGGCAAGTTTATTGGAAGGTCACGCGGTAATCCATTCAGACAAATCAGGCTACGTAGCCGAAACGCGGATTCGAAATTCGTCCCCATCTGTCGGCGATGTTTTGAGAAATCGCCCCGAAGGGCCGGAAGAGCGGGAATCCCGAGTCCACTACATTCAATATCGACGCGCCTTGAACCACCATAGAATTCGCGTTCATTCGTGTTCATTCGCGGTTCAAGTTTATTCGGTTGCGGCCTGAGGCTGCCCTGTGCAATCCGAGGTCAAAACTCCAAATCACGGCCAAAGACCACGCTGAGTCCATGCGCGCTCATTCGCGGTTCAAACAAATCCTTTCTGTTCTCTGTGCTCTTTGTGGCTCCCGATCCAATCCCCCCCGCGCATTGACCCCGCATCCCGACACGGAGCAATTCCATACCCCTTCAAAAATTTCTTCTCTTGTGCCCTTCGTGGTGATTATTTCATCGGTCGCGGCCACAGGCTGGTCTCTATCCGTGCAATCCGTGTAATCCGTGGCCAAAATTCCAGATCGCGGCCAAAGGCTGCACGGAGTCCATTCGCGGTTCAAACAAATCCTTTGTGTGTTCTCTGTGCTCCCTGTGGCCCCCGATCCAATCCCCCCGCACACCACCCCCGCATCCCGACACGGACCAATTCCATACACCCTGGCATGCCCCCCTTCAAAAACTCCCTCTCTTCGTGCCCTTCTGATGATCAATTCCCTGGCAGCTGCCGGAGACTCATCCGTGGTCACAAGTCCTGATCGCGGCCAGCCGCCGCTCCCGGCGTATTCGTGTGCATTGGTGTCCATTCGTGGATAAAATTCCGCCCTCATTCAACCGACCACATCCGTCCGCGCACAACAACACCCTATGCGCTCTCTGCGTTCTCTGCGGTTAAAGCTCTTCTCTGTTTTTCTTCGTGACCTTCGTGACCTTCGTGGTGATCAGTTCTGTGGCTGCGGCCAGAGACTCCCCCGTGTTCTTTGTGCCGGTATTCTTCCATTGACCAGGGACTACACCGATGACACGGGTTGCCGCGACGCTCGAACAAGATGAGACCGAACAGCCCGCCGCCCCTTCCACCCCGCTACAATTCCGATGCTGAACAATCCGAGCAGGCTGCGTCGAAAATCGCGCGCAGCCGCCGGCACGCATCAACGACCGGAACCAATTGCTATCCGTGTCATCCGTGTCATCCGTGGTCACAAATCCTGATCGCGGCCAGTGGCCGCTCGAGGCGCATTCGTGTGCATTGGTGTCCATTCGTGGTCAAAAACGCACCCCCATTCAACCAACTACTTCATCTGCGTACAAGAGCCATCCTCTGCGTTCTCTGCGGTTAAAGCCCTTCTCTGTTTCTCTTCGTGCCCTTTGTGCCTTCGTGGTGATCATTTTTGGTTGCGGCGAGCGGCCCTGTGTTCTTTGTGGCTCCAAATCCAATCCCCACCCTTATTTCTTTGTCCCAGCGCCCTGGATCGTCTCCGCTGCGCCTTCGCGTGAACTTCAATCGCTCTCCAACTTCTTTTCTTCGTGCCCTTCGTGCCCTTCGTGGTGATCATTTCTTTGGCCGCGGCCAGAGGCTGGTCTCTATCCGTGCAATCCGTACTGCTATCCGTAAACTTCTTGTTTTTTCTGCAAGTTCTTCCATTCAAAACCCATATAACGAACTGTTGTAAAAAAGAATTTACGAAGCGAAAAGATCCAGGGAGAATTTCCGGGCCGTTCCGCAAAGTTTCATGGTCGGTAACAGTTTGGCCGTCTGAAGTAGTCACCCTCGTCGCAGCCAACGGTGGCGGCTAGCTTAAGTGATCGAGCACCGTCATCCCCACGCGTGGGGATCAGAGACCATGCAATGTTAACCTCGCAAACCCTCTGGATTCCACTTCGCGGGAATGACGAATACATCCAGTGTAAGTAAGGCATCTCATCGACGAACGCCCATACTTCAGACGGCTGAAGTGTTACTATGGTCGTAACGCTTTGGCGGACTGAGTGGACTTGCGGGTAGCGGTGGCAGCGAGCCCGTCTCGAGGAATTGTTTGAGGGCATGGCTGATGGCGTCGACGGGTTGTGCCCGCGCTTTTGGGGAGTGAAGAAGACAGCTCATGAGCAGAGGCCTGTATGTCGGCAGCCCGTACCGCTGGTTCCGTAGCTGTTCTTGCGCAGGAGGACGGCGGGGCGAATGGGCGCTCGGCGAGTTGTTTCGAAGGGGACGCCGGGCCGGTCCAGAAGGTGAAGTTCGTCGCAGTGGCGTTTGAGGCGTTTGACAAGGCGCGCGCCTGCGCATCTTCCCAGGAGCACAGCGTTGAGTTCATCGAGGCGCTTGGATAGCAGCGCGTCGCGAAGCGTAGGCTTCAGGCGTGTGTTCATCCCTCGCCGGGAAAGGCGGATGGCGTCTCCGAGCAAGGCGCCGCAGCAGCGAGGCCGCTTGATCCTCGCCGGGCGACTTGAGCGCTCGACGTGTTCGGATCGGCAGCAGGTGCACCAGACACTTCTGCGCATGGGCGCACGCCACGGCGTTGTAGGGCCCCAGTCTGACACCAGCGTTGCCGCAGAACTCCTCCTATGAAAAACTTCTTCAAGCATGGGCCTGACCGCGCGACTGGTCGATCAGAGAAAATAGCTCAGGTCGCTGCTGGCGAAGCACCAGAGCCAGTGGGTCTTTCCATCCACGCGCCAGCCGGTTTCGTCGGCGTTCAGCACCGAGGACCTGAGCGCTTCGCGCTGGATTTCCTCGTGCCAGGGCAGGAGTATTTCCGCCAAATGCCGCCACGTATTACGCTGAGCCCCGAGGGTGATAGCCCGAAGTAAAGGTGGAAGTTGAAAACGTCAACGACCGGAACCAATTGCTATCCGTGTCATCCGTGTCATCCGTGGTCACAAATCCTGATCGCGGCCAGTGGCCGCTCGAGGCGCATTCGTGTGCATTGGTGTCCATTCGTGGTCAAAAACGCACCCCCATTCAACCAACTACTTCATCTGCGTACAAGAGCCATCCTCTGCGTTCTCTGCGGTTAAAGCCCTTCTCTGTTTCTCTTCGTGCCCTTTGTGCCCTTCGTGGTGATCATTTTTTTGGTTGCGGCCAGAGGCGGCCCTGTGTTCTTTGTGGCTCCAAATCCAATCCCCCACCCGCCGTAACAGCACATCGCGCCCTGGATCGTCTCCGCTGCGCCTTCGCGTGAACTTCAATCGCTCTCCAACTTCTTTTCTTCGTGCCCTTCGTGCCCTTCGTGGTGATCATTTCTTTGGCCGCGGCCAGAGGCTGGTCTCTATCCGTGCAATCCGTACTACTATCCGTAAACTTCTTGTTTTTTCTGCAAGTTCTTCCATTCAAAACCCATATAACGAACTGTTGTAAAAGAATTTACGAAGCGAAAGATCCAGGGAGAATTTCCGGGCCGTTCCGCAAGTTTCATGGTCGGTAACAGTTTGGCCGTCTGAAGTAGTCACCCTCGTCGCAGCCAACGGTGGCGGCTAACCGTGATCGAGCACCGTCATCCCCACGAAAGTGGGGATCCAGAGACCATGCAATGTTAACCTCGCAAACCCTCTGGATTCCCGCCTTCGCGGGAATGACGAATACATCCAGTGTAAGTAAGGCATCTCGTATCGGCGAACGCCTTACTTCAGACGGCTGAAGTGTTACTATGGTCGAAATTCTTCTCTTGCCCACGGATTACAACGATGACACGGATTGAAGCGACACTCGAACCAAACGAGAAGAAGCAGCCCGCCACCCTCTCAACCCCGCTACAATTCCGAAGCTGAACAATCCGAACAGGCCACCTTGGAAAGAGCACGCAGCCGCCTGCACACCCCAACGACCGAAATCATTTTCTATCCGTGTCATCAGTGCAATCCGTGGGCACAATTCTTGATCGCTTCCCGCGGCTGCTCCCGATGCATTCGTGTGCATTGGTGTTCATTCGTGGTCAAGAATGCGCTCTCGATCATCCACCCGATCCATCTGCGTACCAGGAATCACCCTTTGCGCTCTCTGCGTTCTCTGCGGTCAAAACTTCGTCTTTCTTTCTCTTCGTGACCTTTCGCGCACTTCGTGGTGATCATTACTTTGGTTGCGGCCAGAGGCTGCGCTGTGCCCTTCGAGGTGATCCCGCCTTTCATTGCGGCCAGCCGCTGCTCCACGATCAGTCGTGCGCATTGCTGCCAATTCATAGTGAAAACAGGCGCTCCATGCCCCGCCAAACACAAAAAAAGGCCCGGAAGATTTCTCTTCCGGGCCTTCGCAATATTGCGCCGGCGACGTCCTACTCTCCCACACAGTTGCCCGTGCAGTACCATGGGCGCAGACAGGCTTAACTTCCGTGTTCGGAATGGGAACGGGTGTGGCCCTGTCGCTATAGCCACCGGCAAAACTTGGCCGCCAGGATACCTGGCGAAAAAGCTTTTGACAGCGAATGTTGGGTAACATACTCAATTACAGCAAAGTTGCGACTAAGGAGAGTCGATTAGCAACTCTATGATTGCTAAGACCAAGCCTCACGAGCGATTAGTACTGGTCAGCTGAACACCTCGCGGTGCTTACACCTCCAGCCTATCAACCTGGTGGTCTACCAGGGCTCTTTAGGGACAAAGTCCAGGGAAATCTTATCTTGGGTGGGGCTTCGTGCTTAGATGCTTTCAGCGCTTATCCCTTCCGAACATAGCTACCCGGCGGTGCCACTGGCGTGACAACCGGAACACCATAGGTTCGTTCATCCCGGTCCTCTCGTACTAGGGACGACTACCCTCAAATTTCCTCCGCCCGCAAAGGATAGGGACCAAACTGTCTCGCGACGTTTTAAACCCAGCTCGCGTGCCACTTTAATCGGCGAACAGACGAACCCTTGGGACCTGCTTCAGCCCCAGGATGTGACGAGCCGACATCGAGGTGCCAAACAACCCCGTCGATATGAACTCTTGGGGGTTATAAGCCTGTTATCCCCGGCGTACCTTTTATCCGATGAGCAACGGCCCTTCCATACGGAACCGCTGGATCACTAAGCCCTACTTTCGTACCTGCTCGACTTGTGAGTCTCGCAGTCAAGCTCCCTTATGCCTTTGCACTCTACGCATGATTTCCAAACATGCTGAGGGAACCTTGGGGCGCCTCCGTTACCTTTTGGGAGGCGACCGCCCCAGTCAAACTACCCACCAGACACTGTCCTCTGCCCGGATTCACGGGTTCAGAGTTAGAATTCAATCATTACCAGGGTGGTATTCCAAGGGCGACTCCACCGAAACTAACGTCCCAGTTTCAACGTCTCCCACCTATCCTATACAAGTAATAACTAAACCCAATATCAAGCTGTAGTAAAGGTGCACAGGGTCTTTCCGTCCTTTTGCGGGTAACCAGCATCTTCACTGGTATTACAACTTCACCGGGCCTACCCTCGAGACAATGCTCAGATCGTTACGCCATTCGTGCAGGTCGGAACTTACCCGACAAGGAATTTCGCTACCTTAGGACCGTTATAGTTACGGCCGCCATTAACCGGGGCTTCAGTTCAAGGCTTCGGCCGAAGCCTAACCTCTCCCCTTAACCTTCCGGCATTGGGCAGGCGTCAGTCCCTATACGTCGTCTTACGACTTTGCAGAGACCTATGTTTTTAGTAAACAGTCGCCTGAGCCACTTTAGTGTCACTCCCAACAGCTTACGGAGCAAGTCCTTCACCGCCGGGAGCACCCCTTCTTCCGAAGTTACGGGGCTAATTGGTCGAGTTCCTTAAGAGTAGATCACCCGAGCGCCTTAGAATACTCATCTCGTCCACCTGTGTCGGTTTGCGGTACGGTCACCTTCACCTTACTAGAGGTTTTTCTAGGCAGTGTGGAATCAAGCAATCCGCTTCACCCGAAGGATCCACGTCCCTTAACGCCTCAGCCTTAATGCAGCCCGGATTTGCCTGGGCTGCGGCCTGCACGCTTAGACTGCCATCCGATAGACAGCTGCCCTATCCTACTGCGTCACCCCATCGCTCAAACGGTTTACGGTGGTACGGGAATCTTTATGCCCGTTTTCCATCGCCTACGCCTCTCGGCCTCGGCTTAGGGTCCGACTAACCCCGGGAGGATTCACCTGGCCCGGGAAACCTTGGACTTTCGGCGGGGAGGATTCTCACCTCCCTTTTCGTTACTAATGCCGGCATGATCGCTTCCATTCAGTCCACGCGTTCTTTCGATCGCGCTTCAACCCGGAATGGAATGCTCCCCTACCCCTGTTACCCGAAGGTAACAAGTCGCAGCTTCGGTATTACGCTTAGCCCCGTTACATCTTCCGCGCATGATCACTCGACCAGTGAGCTATTACGCACTCTTTAAATGAATGGCTGCTTCTAAGCCAACATCCTGGTTGTCTGTGTAATCACACCTCGTTTCCCACTGAGCGTAATTTAGGGACCTTAGCTGGCGATCTGGGTTGTTTCCCTTTCGACTACGGAGCTTATCCCCCGCAGTCTCACTGCCACGATTCCACACAGGGTATTCGGAGTTTGGTAGGGTTCAGTAACCTGGTGAGGCCCCTAGCCCTTCCAGTGCTCTACCCCCCTGTGCTACCACGCGACGCTGCACCTAAATGCATTTCGGGGAGAACCAGCTATTGCCGAGTTTGATTGGCCTTTCACCCCTATCCACAGTTCATCCAAACCGTTTTCAGCCGATACTGGTTCGGGCCTCCATTTCCTTTTACAGAAACTTTACCCTGACCATGGATAGATCACTCGGTTTCGGGTCTACTTCATGCAACTATGCGCCCTGTTCAGACTCGCTTTCGCTTCGGCTGCGGACCAGAAGCCCTTAGCCTTGCCACACAAAGTAACTCGCCGGCTCATTATGCAAAAGGCACGCGGTCAGACGGCCCGAAGGCATCGTCCTCCCACTGATTGTAAGCATGTGGTTTCAGGTTCTATTTCACTCCCCTCTCGGGGTGCTTTTCACCTTTCCCTCACGGTACTAGTTCACTATCGGTTACCGAGTAGTATTTAGCCTTGGGAGATGGGCCTCCCGAATTCGCACGGGGTTTCACGTGACCCGCACTACTTGGGAACATGTTAAGGAGGGCTATCCCCTTTCGCTTACAGGGCTTTCACCTTCTATGGCCTGACATGTCCAGACATGTTCAGCTAGAAGATAGCTTTGTAACCTCCCGGCGGCGTCCTATCGCCACCAAAACACGTCCCGCGACCCCAAAAGCACAACGGATAGGACCTTCAACATACTTTTGGTTTGGGCTGTTCCGATTTCGCTCGCCACTACTGACGGAATCGCTGACTTGCTTTCTCTTCCTCCGGGTACTAAGATGTTTCAATTCCCCGGGTTGGCTTCCTCTGGCCTATGCATTCAGCCAGGGATTATCAGGGTTTGCCTGATAGGGTTTCCCCATTCGGAAATCCGCGGGTGAGCTTGCTTCCAGCAAACCGCGGCTTATCGCAGGTAACCACGTCCTTCTTCGCCTCTCGGTACCAAGGCATCCACCACACGCCCTTAATAGCTTGGTCAAAAACTTTGACCGCCAAGCCCTCCGGAGAGGGCCTGATCGATGTAGTATTCCTCAGTCGCTTCGTTGGTTGTAATTTTTCAATTACCCAAACATTCAACTGTCAAAGATCGCATGCAAGGGCCTACCGGCCAGTGCAAAAAATGTGCGCGTTCATGCCGCGGGCGCTGGTGGAGATGTGGGGGATCGAACCCCAGGCCTCAGGCTTGCAAAGCCCGCGCTCTACCAACTGAGCTACATCCCCCTCGGAGGCATAGCCAATCGCGTTCCGCTTTCAACTGTGTTTCTCATGGTGGGCCTGGGTGGACTCGAACCACCGACCTCACGCTTATCAGGCGTGCGCTCTAACCACCTGAGCTACAGGCCCGATAGAAGATGCGCGAGGCGCCCTCTGAACGCTGAATACGATGCATACCAGGCAAGCCTGCTGTCTTGCGATCGACCGTCGGCTCTAACCCGCCGTGGCGGGTAGCCTACGATACTCCTTAGAAAGGAGGTGATCCAGCCGCACCTTCCGATACGGCTACCTTGTTACGACTTCATCCCCCTCACCAATCACACCTTCGGCGCCTCCCTCCCTTGCGGGTTGGGCCAGCGACTTCGGGTGCAACCGACTCGGGTCATGTGACGGGCGGTGTGTACAAGGCCCGGGAACGTATTCACCGCGCCGTAGCTGATGCGCGATTACTAGCGATTCCGACTTCATGGAGTCGAGTTGCAGACTCCAATCCGAACTGAGACCGGCTTTTTGGGATTGGCTCCACCTCGCGGTATTGCAGCCCACTGTACCGGCCATTGTAGCACGTGTGTAGCCCCAGGCGTAAGGGCCATGATGACTTGACGTCGTCCCCACCTTCGTCCGGTTTAGCACCGGCAGTCTGCTTAGAGTTCCCGCCATAACGCGCTGGTAACTAAGCACAGGGGTTGCGCTCGTTGCGGGACTTAACCCAACATCTCACGACACGAGCTGACGACAGCCATGCAACACCTGTCACCGCGTCCCCGAAGGGAAGGCCCACTTTCATGGGTTGTCGCGGGATGTCAAGCCTGGGTAAGGTTCTTCGCGTTGCCTCGAATTAAACCACATGCTCCACCGCTTGTGCGGGCCCCCGTCAATTCCTTTGAGTTTCACGCTTGCGCGCGTACTCCCCAGGCGGTGTACTTAATGCGTTAGCTTCGGCACGGAAGGGGTCGATACCTCCCGCACCTAGTACACAACGTTTACGGCATGGACTACCGGGGTATCTAATCCCGTTCGCTACCCATGCTTTCGAGCCTCAGCGTCAGTTTCGTGCCAGAAAGTCGCTTTCGCCACTGGTGTTCCTCAGGATATCTAAGCATTTCACCGCTACACCCTGAATTCCACTTTCCTCTCACGAACTCAAGACAGGCAGTATCCAAAGCACGTCCAGGGTTGAGCCCTGGGATTCCACTTTGAACTGACCCGTCCGCCTGCGCTCCCTTTACGCCCAGTAATTCCGAACAACGCTTGGAACCTCCGTATTACCGCGGCTGCTGGCACGGAGTTAGCCGTTCCTTATTCCTGAGGTACCGTCAAATCCAGGACATTTCCTCCCCGGACCATTCTTCCCTCAGAAAAGAGCTTTACAACCCTAGGGCCTTCGTCACTCACGCGGCATCGCTGCGTCAGACTTTCGTCCATTGCGCAATATTCCCTACTGCTGCCACCCGTAGGTGTCTGGACCGTGTCTCAGTTCCAGTGTGGCCGATCAACCTCTCAGCTCGGCTACCCATCGTTGCCTTGGTGGGCTGTTATCTCACCAACTAGCTAATGGGGGGCGGGCTCATCTCCTGGTGGCGCCGTGAAGCGCCTTTCCTTGCAGGCCATAGACCCACAATCACATGCGGTATTAGCAGTCGTTTCCAACTGTTGTCCCCCGCCAGGAGGCAGATTACCCACCTGTTACTCACCCGTTCGCCGCTCTATACACCCCCGAAGGGGCTTTAATCGCTCGACTTGCATGTATGAGGCGTGCCGCCAGCGTTCGTTCTGAGCCAGGATCAAACTCTCCGATAAAAAACTACTGCAAGCATCCGAAGACGCCACAGCGATTTATGGTTTGTTTGACTCCTATTGCATCGTCCGTTAGGACATTACTTTAAGGAATCATTGTTGGGTTGCCAATCCGCGGTTGCCCGCGAACTGGCGCACAAGACAGTTTGTTTAACTTGTCGATATGCATCGTATTCAATTTTCAAAGAGCGCATCGCAGACACACAGCTACGAGCCGGTAACGCCTTGGCCTTACCGCCGCTGCGTGTCTCTGTCGCCGCTATCGCGGCTCTGCGAATTCGTATGGTATCAATTTTTCAGGGGCCATGTCAAGCCTTGTCCCAAACTATTTTCGGGACCGCCTGGCCGTACCACCGAAAAACCGATTCAACTGTTGCATTCACCAGCGC
The DNA here is from genome assembly GCA_019637335.1 of Candidatus Hydrogenedentota bacterium. Lineage (NCBI taxonomy): Bacteria > Pseudomonadati > Candidatus Hydrogenedentota > Candidatus Hydrogenedentota bacterium. The sequence goes on from JAHBVV010000025.1 coordinate 47,313, forward strand.
CGGTCAAAACCGGACCGCGCATCCCCGCTGCCCGTGAGCAGTGGACAGAAAGTATAGCAATTTGTTAGCTCGATGTCAAGCTTTCATTTCGCCCGCCCACCGTCACCGGCGCGCGCTGTCCTGCTCTGTAGCAAGGGGACAAACAGTGTAGCAAAATCAGAAGCCAATGTCAACTACTTCTTCTGCCCGCCGCTCCCGACTCCTCGCGAAGCCCGGATGGCGTCCTGTCGCTGGTATTCGATTTTTCCCGCAGCGCCCACCGGGGTGGGTCGCCGCAAATGTGCGTACCGTTGTGCGCAACGTGAGAAAGCTTAGCAAAACTCTAAAGGCCCTGTCAAGCATCTCAACTTTTCGGAGTTTTCCGGGCAAAGATGCCGGCAAACCAACGCGCTCCGCGCAAAGGACGCGTAGTATGCCAAACGCACGAAGCCCATGTCAATCAACAACTGGATTTTCTTTTCCCCGCCGCGTATCGTGTCCAACACCACCCCACAGAGGCCCCCCGACATGCACCGCGAGCCCCGCATCGAAATCCACTACTGCACCCAGTGCCACTGGCTCCTGCGCGCCGCCTGGTACGCCCAGGAACTCCTCAGCACCTTCGGCCCGCAGCTCGGCGAGGTCGCCCTGCTACCCGCCACCGGCGGCTGCTTTCAGGTGTACTGCAATGGAACGCTGCTATGGTGTCGCAAGCGCGAAGGACGCTTCCCCGAAGCAAAGGAGCTCAAGCAGCGCGCCCGCGACCAGATCGCCCCCGGCCAATCCCTCGGCCACAGCGACCGCTGACCCCGCGCCCCGCCCGGCCCGAACACAATACGACACAAGCCCAACACCGCCCCCCCAAGTTCCGGCGCTGCGTGCGGGCACGGGCCTTCAAAGGATCGCCAACCCGCGAGAGGAACGTCGCTTCCTTCAAGGACGGCGCAACCCATCATGAATGGATACACCGAAATCCAAAAGGGGACCACGGGCGCCACCCTCAAGCTCTGCGGCTCGGCCGCAAAGGCTTGTGGGTGCGAGACTCCAGTAGTGCGCGAACAGTCAGCGGCATTACTTGATCCTAATGGGGTGACGCAACGCGTCATGAGCGGCCGCTCTGCTCTGAAATTCAAAAGGAAGCCACGGGTGCCACCCTCAAGCTCTGCGGCTCGGCCGCAAAGGCTTGTGGGTGCGAGCCCCCCGTAGAGCGCGAACAGTCAGGCGCGGCAACGTATCCTTCAAGACGCCCCCAACCCTTCACAGTCAACGCCCGTACCACCGCGCAATCCGCGCCGGCGAAACCCCGCACGGATACGCAAAGAACGCCGCCACATTCCGCAGCGTAACCCACACCGTCCCCTCCCGCTCCCAGCGCCGAGGCGACACCCCCATCGCCTGCGGAAGCGTAACCACCAGCCCCGCGCGCCGCGCCGACCGCGCCAGCGCATAATCCTCCAGGATCGGGAGCTCCTGAAATCCCCCAAGCGCCTCAAACGTCTCCCGCCGCAAAAACATCCCCTGATCGCCGTACGGCATCCCGAGCCACGCGCTCCGCAGATTCGCCAGCCCCGCAATCCACCGGTACGCGCGCCCCGGCCCGTCAATCCGCAGCGAGAACGCCCCCAGCGCAACCCTCTCGAACGCAAGCGTCCGCCGCACCCAGCCCGCAACATCCGGCGGCGGTGTCGCGTCCGCGTGCAGAAACAGCAGGCGCTCACCCGTCGACACCGCCGCCCCCGCGTTCATCTGCGCGGCCCGCCCCCGCGGCGCGTCGATTACCGCGGCCCCGTGTGACGCCGCAATCGCCCGCGTCGCGTCCTCGCTGCCCCCATCCACCACAATGATCTCCGTGTTCGGCAGCGCGCACAGCCGCTGGACCAGCGGCCCGATACGCTCCGCCTCGTTGAGCGCCGGGATGATGATCGATAGCCGCTCCCGCGCCCGCGCCGCCTCCCAGTGCGCCAGGTCCTCCAATAAATCCACGTCCGGCAGCGGCGCCAGCGCGCGCAACGACAGGCCCAGCGCCGCCGCGTTCGCCGCCACCGCCTCGTACACGCCCGCGCCCCCCCATTCGACGCCATCGAACAGCGGGGCCACCGGATACGGCGCCGCCGACAGCCGCATACCGATCAGGTAGAAGCCCCCGTCCTCCGCCGGCCCCATCACCACATCGAATTCGTCCAGCGCCGCAAACGCCTCCGCCGTCCGCGCGCTGTCCAGCCCGGGACAATCGGTCCCACAGATAACCACCTTTCCATAGGCCTGCTCAAAGCCCTCCTCCAGCGCGCGGGCCAGCCGCGCCCCCAGCTCCCCCTCCCCCTGCGCCGCATACAGGTGCGCCGGACCGAGCCAGTCCCGAAAGGCCCCCCGCTCCGCGCCCGTGTACCGCACCTGCGTCTCCACCTCCGGCAGCGGCGGCGGAGCCAGCGCCACGCAGTGCTCCGCCATCGCGCGGTACAGCTCCGCCGCGCCCGCCGCGCCCATCGCCGGAACCAGCCGCGTCTTCACCAACCCCGCCTCCGGAAACCGCGCAAAGTTCACCAGCAGCCCCGTCTTCAACGCCGGCCGCGAAAACAGCGCGCTCGCCGCAATCGTCCCCAGTATCTTGCACCCCGCCCCCACCACCCCGCGCACCGTGCCCGACACCTTCGACACCCCCTCCCGCCGGCGATACGACACCGGAACCTCGTCCGCCGGCACGGCGTGCAGCGCCGCCTTGATCTGCATCTCCACTGTCCACCCGTAATCCCGATCGCGCATGTCCAGACCCAGCAGCGTCCGGTACCGGATCGCCCGGAACGGCCCCAGGTCCGTGTAGCGGATCCCCCAGAACAGCCGGATCAGCCGCGTCGCCAGCCAGTTCCCAAACGCCGCCTGCGGAGACAGCGCCCCCGCCTCCCGCGCCCCCCGCATCCGCGAACCGATCATCAGGTCCACCTCCCCCCGGATCACCGGATCCACCAGCAGCGGCATCTCCTCCGGATGATCGCTGTAATCCCCATCCAGAAAAACCACAACGTCCGGCGACGCCAGCGCCGCGATCCCCGCGAGGCACGCCGCCCCATACCCCCGCTCCGGAACCGAAACCACCCGCGCCCCCTGCGCCCGCGCGGCCGCCGCCGTCCCGTCCGTAGACCCATTGTCCGCCACCACCACATCATCCACCCACGCCGGAATATCTCGCAACACCCGGCCGATCGCCGCCTCCTCGTTCAACGCCGGAATCACAACCGCAATCGTATGTTCGTTTCGCATCGCAACTTTCATAACGCGCCGCAGGCGCAACACAAAGTAGGATAGGCGTCCCGCCTGTCCAAAGCGCCGCAGGCGCAAGACAAAGTAGGATAGGCGTCCCGCCTGTCCAAAGCGCCGCAGGCGCAACACAAAGCAGGATAGGCGTCCCGCCTGTCCAAAGCGCCGCAGGCGCAACACAAAGCAGGATAGGCGTCCCGCCTGTCCAATGCGCCCCAAGGCGCAGGGACTCAGACATTCTTGTCTGAGAAACGTACCAAAACCAACCACCCCGCCCCAACAAACCCCAAGGGACGTACCGCCGCAAGCCCGCCACGCAAACGCACAACCACCACGCGTCCAGCCCCACACCGCCAACCCCAACGCCAGGCCCCCAAACGCGGGGGTATGTCCCGGCCAGGGTCAATGAAAAGCGTCTCGCGTAATCGCGCCCCCCGGCGCGTTCGTGCCCCACAGCAACTCCCCCCACAAAACAAAAACGGGGCGTCGCGGGCCAACCACCCGCAACGCCCCGAAAGGAAACCTCAGAACGTTCCGTCCGCCACCGTCTCCACCCCCGAAAGATCCTTGAATTCAATCGATTTCATCACGCTTTCCTCCACCCCCGTCTCGGGGGTCATTCCCTGAAAAAAGGCCCTACTGCACGGTAAAAGCCAATATCAGAACTTGATCTCCTCAAAATTCAGGGAAAGACTCTCGGTCGGCTGATCGGACGAACGGGTCGCTTCGCCCTTGATATCGCCCAGCTTCATGTACGCCGGCCCGCCCTTCACCGCCGCCGCCTCCTCCGCGCTCACCTCATTCTTCACGTTCAGTTCGTCAATGTTGATGTTTTTCATGCTGTTCTCCTCCGCCCCTGCATTGAGGCGTTGTCGTTCGACTCACGCCGCCCATCGGCGCATATCCCCCTTACGCCAATCTCATGCCAGAATTCCCCGGATCGCGTAAGTTGCTTTCATAATGCATGTTTGCGCAAATATGCCGCCATTCGAGACCCGAACAAGGACGCCCAGACACCCCCATCCCTGGCCCCCATACAGTACCATGGCCCCGAAAAAAGACTACCCCAGCCCATATTGAGACAGCTTCCGATCCAAAGTGGACCGGCTCACCCCCAGCGCGCGCGCCGTTTGCCGCTTGTTCCCCCCCTGCCGCGCAAGCACCGCCGCAATATGATGCCGCTCCGCCGTCTCCAGCAGGTCGTCCGCCGGCGCGGCCACAGCGCCGCGCGGCGAAACCGCCGCCGATCCCGATCCCGCCGATTTCGCCTCCGCCCCGCCCTCGGACGTCACGTCAAACGGCTGAAAATCATCCAGGATAATCGTGTCCAGCGTAATGACGTCGTCCTCCATCAGCGCCACCGCCACGTGGATCACCTGGTTCAACTCCCGCAGGTTCCCCGGCCACGGGTGCTCCAGCAGCCGCTCCAGCGCGTCCGCCTCCAGCCCCCGCACCGTCTTGTCCATCGCCCGCGCCGATCGCACGATCTCCCGCCGGATCATCCGCGGCAAGTCGTTCCGGCGCTCGCGCAGCGGCGGCACGAACAGCGTGATCCCCTTGATCCGGTAAAAAAGATCCTGGCGGAAACGCCGGCTCGCCACAAACTCCCGCAGCGGGTGACACGTCGCCGTAATCAGCCGAACATCCGCCCGCCGGATTCCCTCACCGCCCAGCCGCTCAAACTCCCCTTCCTCCACCGCCCGCAGAATCTTCGCCTGGCCAGTCAAAGAAAGATCCGCAATCTCATCCAGAAACAGCGTCCCGCCATCCGCCTGCTCAAACTTCCCCTTCACCTGCCGGTCCGCCCCCGTGAACGCCCCCTTCTCATGACCGAAAAGCTGGCTGTCCAGCAGCGTATCGCTCAGCGCCGCCGCATTAAAAGAGACGAATGGCCCCCCGGCCCGCACCGAAGACTGGTGGATCGCCTGGCTGATCACCGTCTTCCCCGTCCCCGATTCCCCCAGCACCAGCACCGGCAGATCCGTCCGCGCCGCAAGCCGCGCCAGGTGCAGGCAACGCTGCATCGCCCCGTCCGCGCTGATGTAATCCTCCAGCGTCGCCGCCAGAACGGGCGCGGCGTCTCCACCTTCTTGCGCGGCGCGCGCGTTGCGGGCCTTGTTCATGGCTTTCCTCGTCTAAGTCAGCGTGACGCGACGCCCGCGCTGCAAGCCCTGCCAAGAGCAGGCGCCCCGCAAACGGGTCCAACCGCACCATTCTTGCACAATCGACCGGGCCAGTAAACCGTCCCGCTACCCCCCGTATTCCGCCGGATAATGCACCTCCTTCAGCACCAGACCCTGCGCTGGCGCACAATGCCCCCGAAACGGCCCGCCCGATGTCAGCGCCCCGTCCAGGAATTCCGGCCCGAAGCGGCCCCGACCGATTTCCACCAGGGTCCCCGCGATATTCCGCACCATGTGATACAAAAAACCATCCCCGTAAAGCTCCAGATGCCACACGTCCGCCGCGTCCGCCGGCCCGATAACCGCCCCCGGAAGAAGCCGCGCCTCGTAAATCGTCCGCACCGTCGTCTTCATCTGGCTCCCCGTACTCTGGAACCCCGCAAAGTCGTGCGTCCCCTCCAGCCGCGGCAGCAGCGCCGCCATACGCTCCAGGTCCACCGCATACGGAACCTGCCAGCAATACGGCGCGCAAAACGGATCCATCTCCCGGCTGAAATGAAACGTATAGCAATAGCGCTTCGATATCGCCGAAAAACGCGCATTGAAGTCCGCCGGAACCGCTGAAAGCCCCGTGATCTGAATCTCCGGCTCCAGCATCCGGCAAAGCGCGTGACGCAGCGTCGCATGGAGTGGGCGGGGCCAGACGCACGAAAAAACCTGCCCCAGCGCGTGCACCCCCGCATCCGTCCGGCCCGCCCCCTGAATCCGGATAGGCCGCGAAGCGATCCGGCTCAGCGCCCCCTCGATCTCCCCCTGTACGCTCCGCTGGCCATCCTGCGCCTGCCAGCCGCAAAAATGCGTGCCCAGATAGCGCACCGTTCCCTTCAATGTCTCGTCGATCATGACCCTATTCTACGACACCCATCCCCGCCCAGACCATCCACCACGCAACCCCGGGGACTGGCTCCCGCAACAACAAAAACCGCCGCCGCGAAAGCGACCCAACAACCCACAAATCGCGGGTGCCTGTACCCGCAACCCGGGGGACTGGCTCCCGCGACAACAAAAACCGCCGCCGCGAAAGCGACCCAATCACCCACAATTCGCGGGTACCTGTACCCGCAAACCAAGGGGACTGGCTCCCGCGACAACAAAAACCGCCGCCGCGAAAGCGACCCAACAACCCACAAATCGCGGGTGCCTGTACCCGCAAAAAAAGTAGGACAGCCGTCCCGGCTGTCCACCCCAGGGACTGCGGCGCCCCATCACCCCAGATACCAACAGCCCGCGCGCAACCGAAAGCGAGCCCAACGAAGCGGCAACACGGACAACCGGCGCGGCTGTCCCGTCGCAACCCCGGGGACTGGCTCCCGCGACAACAAAAACCGCCGCCGCGAAAGCGACCCAACCACCCACAATTCGCGGGTGCCTGTACCCGCAAACAAACGCATCACGGGTGCCACGTTCAAGCTCCGCGGCTCCGCCGCGAAGGCTTGAGCGTGCGAGACCCCAACACAAACCCCGCCCCCGTTTGACTCCAGCCGCGGGGCTACGCTAGGCTCATCCCCGGGGCTGGCCACAACACGGTCATCTCCGCGTACCGGCGCGGCGTTGTCCCCTCCGGGGGCCCGGGGCGCGTATTCCCCGAGCCCGCGTTTCGACATTCCGGCATGGTCCGGTGGAGCCCATTGATGATTGCTCGTATTTCTCGAACCCTCGCGCTCGGAGCCGTGCTCCTCGCCGCCGGCTGCAACTCCCTCGGCGGCGTCCCCGAATTCAAGATGGCCGGCATCGCGCCCCAACCCCTGCACCCCGGCGACACCGCCCTCATCACCGTCGCCGTCAAGGACCGCAACAACATCATCAATTCGATTACCGGCGTCATTCGCGAGGAGCCCACTATAAAGCTGACCCTCCGCGACGACGGAACCGAGGGCGACGTCAAAGCCGGCGACGGCGTCTGGTCCCTCGCCGTCCGCGTGCCGCTCGAGGCGCCCCCCGGCGTATTCAACCTCACCTTCACCGCCTACCGTTCCGATGGCGTCGCCGTGCCCATCCGCGGCGAAGGCGGCGAAATTCATCCCCTCGCCGTCGAAATGCCCCTCTCAATTCAATACAAGCAATAGGGTTCTCGTGAAGTATTTCGTTCTCCTCAGTGCCCTGATACCCCCGTTTCTCGCCGCCGCCGCGCCCAATGTCCTCCTCCTCTCGGTCGATACCCTCCGGGCCGACCGCCTCGGCGCTTACGGCTACGCCCTGCCCACCTCCCCCAATCTCGACGCCTTCGCCCGCGAGGCCCTCCTCTTCGAAGACGCCGTCTGCGAAGTCCCGCTGACCGGGCCCTCCATGGGCGCCATGCTCAGTGGGCGCTACCCCCGAATGACCGGCACCACCCGCAACGGCCTCCGCATGCCCGACGAAGTTCCCCTCGCAACTGATCAATTCGCCGCCGCCGGCTACCACACCTTCTGCGTCCAGAGTAACTGGACCCTCAAGGCGAATCTCAGCGGCATGGATCGCGGGTTCGCCCTGTATGACGATGATTTCCGCAAGAAGCGCTGGGGATTCATGAAGCCCGAACGCGACGGGGACGACGTCACCGACATCGCCCTCAAATTCCTCGCCGAACGCCCCAATGACAAACCCTTCTTCGGCTGGGTCCACTACTCCGACCCCCACGCCCCCTACAAAATGCACCGCAAGTTCCGGCCCGCCGGCAAGCGCGCCTGGTATCTCGGGCACGAGGAAAAAACCCGCGTGAAGTACGATTCCGAAGTCGCCTTCACCGACAACGAAATTGGAAAACTCCTCGCCGCCCTCCCCGAAGACACCATCGTCGTCTTCGTCGCGGACCACGGCGAAAGCCTCTTCGAACACGGCTACCTCGGGCACGGACGAAAAATATACCAGAACGGCATGCACATCCCCCTCATGATTCGCGCCCCCGGCGTCGATCCCGAACGCACGGCCACCCCCGCCCGCGGCATCGATATCGGGCCCACCCTCCTCGGGCTCGCCGGCCTCCCCGTCCCCGATTCCATGGTCGGATTCGACCTCCTGAAAGAGAACATCCCCGCCGACCGCGCCCGCGTCGTCGAAACCTACGGCGGAGCCGTACCCAACCTTCCCGGCGTCAAGGACGTCATGGCCGAGGCCGGCCCCCTCATGCAAGGCGTCATCCACGAAGGATGGAAACTCATCCTCGAAGCCGACCGCCGCGAACTCTACTACCTCCCCGAAGACCCCGCCGAACTCAACGACCGCGCCGCCGAAGATCCCGACCGCGCCGACACCCTCCAGCAAATTATCCAGCGCTGGGAAGAAGCCACCCCCGTCCGAGCCCAGGGCGAAGAAAACCTCAACGCCGAAGACCTCAAGGCCCTCGAAGCCCTCGGCTACCTCGAATAGCCCGGGGACTGGCTCCCGCGAAAAAACCACCCCAGCCGCGAAAGCGCCCAACCCACCCAATATTCGCGGGTGCCTGTACCCGCAAAAAAGTAGGAAAGCCATCCCGGCTGTCCACCCCATCACGGGTGCTTGCTCCGAAATTTCAAAGCGAGCCACGGGTGCCACGTTCAAGCTCCGCGGCTCCGCCACGAAGGCTTGAGCGTGCGAGACTCCAGTTGAGCGCCAACCGTCAGGGGCAGTGTTTCATCCTTAATGAGTGACGCAACGCGTCATGAAAGGCTGTACCCGCAACCCGGGGGACTGGCTCCCGCGAAAAAACCACCCCAGCCGCGAAAGCGCCCAACCCACCCCAAATTCGCGGGTGCCTGTACCCGCAACCAAACCCACCTTCCTTACCTCGACAAACCCCACTACATTTTCTCTGCGCTCTTTGCGTTCTTTGCGGTTTCCCAAGCCACCCCCTACGCCGCCGCCGTACGCCCCGTCGCCAGCTGCATCACCGCTTCCTCCGTCAGCGCCTCACGCGACAGCTCCCCCGTAAGCCCCCCCTCATGCAACACGATCGCCCGGTCCGGCAGATGCAGCACCTCCTCCATCTCGCTCGAAACAAACAAAATCGCCACCCCCGACTCTGCCAGCTGCTCCATAAGCTGGTAGATCTCCCGCTTCGCCCCCACGTCAATCCCCCGCGTCGGCTCATCCAGCAACAGGATCCGCGGACGCATCGCAAGCCACTTACCCAGCACCACCTTCTGCTGATTGCCCCCCGAAAGCACCTGGCAGATCTGCCGGTCCGACGGCGTCCGGATATTCAACTTCCCGATCATCTCCCCGCTGATCGCACGCTCCGCCCTCCGGTTCAACAACCCCCGCCGCGCATCCCGCGCCAGCGTCGCCAGGCTGCAATTCTCCCGCACCCCCATCTCCAGCACCAGACCCTGACCCTTCCGGTCCTCCGGAGCCAGCGCCAGGCCCGCCCGGATCGCGTCCTCCGGCGATCGCAGCGACACCGGTTCATCCGCCACCCGCACTTCACCCCCCAGCGCCGGCCGCACGCCAAATAGCGTCTCCAGCAGTTCCGTCCGCCCCGCGCCCACCAGCCCCCCAATCCCCACAATCTCCCCCGCCCGAACCGAAAACGAAATCGCGTGCCGTGGATACGCCGTCGTGACCAACCCGTCAACCCGCAACACTTCCTCGCCCAGCGCCCGCGGGTGGTACTCCCGATCCGCCGAAAACTCGCGCCCCACCATCAGCTTCACCATACGATCATGACAAATCTCCTCCCGCGCCAGCTCCCCCGCATTCTTCCCGTCCCGCAACACCACCACCCGGTCCGCCAGATCCGATACCTCACCAAGCCGGTGCGATATGTAAATGATGCTCACCCCCTCCGCCTTCAAATCCCCGATCACCCGGTACAGGTGATCCGTCTCACGCTGCGAAAGGCTCGACGTCGGCTCGTCCATAATCAAAATCCGGCTGTGCACCGAAAGCGCCTTCGCGATCTCCACCATCTGCTGCTGCCCCACCGACAAATGCCGCACCAGCGTCCGCGGCGAAACATTCAGCCCCACCCGCTGCATCAACACCGCCGCATCCCGGGCAATCTGCCGGCGACGGATCACCCCGCACCGGCCCCGCGGCTCACGGCCCAGAAAAATATTCGCCCCGATGTCCAGGTTGTCCGCCAGGTTCAATTCCTGGTGGATCAGCGAAATCCCCAGCGCCGTCGCCGCACGGATCGACCCGATCTCCACCTCGGCCCCCTCAAGCAGGATCGCCCCCGAATCCGGACGCTGGATCCCCGCCAGGATCTTCATCAGCGTGCTCTTCCCCGCCCCATTCTCCCCAATCACCGCCAGCACCTCCCCCGGATACAAATCCAGCGAAACCCCGCTCAACGCCTTCACCCCCGGAAACTGCTTGCTGAGATCACGAACAGAAAGCAACGGCTGCAAATTCGATTCACTCATGATTCATCCGCTCCAAAACCGGCTCACCCGCGCCGGCCAGCACAGGACAACGAAAAGCATAGGAAACCGGGACGCAGACCTTCCGGTCCACAAAGATTCCCGCGCCGCCGTGACAACCCGCAATGTATCCCCGTGGAACAACAAGTGCACGCGGGCGTCCATCAACGACAGAATCCCTTTTCTATCCGTGGCATCCGTGTAATCCGTGGTCGCAAATCCAGATCGCGGCCAGCGGCTGCCCGCCGTGTTTTTTGTGTTCTTTGCGCTCTTTGTGGCTCCAAATCCAATCCCCCGCCCGCCGTGACAGCGAGTCGCGCCCGGGTTCGTCTTCTTTGCGCCTTTGCGTGAAAACAAATCCTTCTCCACCTTCTTTTCTTCGTGTCCTTCACGCCCTTCGTGGTAATCAATTCCCTGGCTGCGGCCAGCGGCTACCCCGTGTTCTTTGTACTACTATCCGTCAACTTCTTGTTTTTCTGCAAGTTCTTCCATTCAAAATCCATATAACCAACTGTTGTAAAAGCATTTGCGAAGCGAAAGCTCCAGGGAGAATTTCCGGGCTGTTCCGCAAGTTTCATGGTCGAAATTCTTTTCTTGCCCACGGATTACACCGATGCCCCGGATTGCAGCGACGCTCGAACCAGGTGAGACCGAACAGCCCGCCGCCCGATCAACCCCTCCAAAACCTGAATAACTCCCCTCGGAAATCGCACGCTGGCGCTGACAGGCCCCAACGACCGGCATCTTTTTCTATCCGTGTCATCCGTGTAATCCGTGGTCAAAACTCCTGATCGCGGCCAGCCCCTGCTCCCGGCGCATTCGTGTGCATTGGTGTCCATTCGTGGTTAAAAGTCCGCCCTAATTCAACCGCCCAGGTCCGTCCCCGCACAATAACACCCTATGCGCTCTCTGCGTTCTCTGCGGTTAAAGCTCTTCAATGTTTTTCTTCGTGTCCTTCACGCCCTTCGTGGTGATCAATTCCCTGGCTGCGGCCAGAGACTCCCCCAGATTCTTTGTGTTCTTTGTGTTCTTTGTGGCTCCAAATCCAATTCCCCACCCGCCATTACCGCGAGTCGCGCCCTGGATCGTCTCCTCTGCGCATTCGCGTGAACTTCAATCCCTCTCCAACTCCCTTTCTTCGTGTTCTTCGCGCCCTTCGTGGTAATCAATTCCCTGGCTGCAACCAGCGGCTACCCGTGTGAATTCGCGTCTATTCGCGGTTCACAAACCCACGCCAATCCCCCTCACCCCCCCTGCGCCTTCAACGCCTCCAGGTTCGTCCGGAACTCCTCCACATTCTCCTTGCGCACCACCACCACCGGCACCTCCAGCATACCGCCCTCCGGCAGCACGCTCTGATCGCCCCGCGCCAGACCTGCCAGTATGCGGACCGAATCGTACCCGTAGTTATACGGTTGCTGGCTCACCGTCCCGTGCACATGCCCATCGACGATGCCCTGCAGCGTATCGTCCGCCTCGTCAAAGCTCACCATCTTGATCTGGCCCAGCTTCCCCGCGTCCCGCACCGCCTTCAGGCAGTTCGGAATGTTGTACGCGAAAAGCCCCACCATGCACGCCAGATCCCCGTGACTCGCAATCGTGTCCTCCGCGTTCGACTTTGCCTTCGCATAGTCGAAATTGTCCGTCAGCGTCCCCAGAATCGTGTAGTTCTCCCCCTGAATCACCTCCGAAGCCGGGCTCATCGTCAGGTTGTTCGCGTCCTGCATCGGCGCGTCAAGCAGCTCGTCAATCACCCCCTGACGCCGCTGCTGCGAGTTCGACTGCTCCAGCCGCCCCACAAAGATCATCACCTTGCCCCCCTCCGGAATCGCCTCCTTCACCAGCTTCCCCGCCTCACGGCCCGCCTTGTAATTGTCCATCCCCACAAAACACAGCCGGTTCGATTCCGGCGCGTCCGCGTCCTGCGTGATCACGTTCGTCACCGCGCACGCCTGGTTGATGAAACCCACCTGATTCGCCGCGTCGATCGGGCTCATCGCCAGCCCGTCGATCCCCGTCGCCAGGGCCGTCTCGATCATACGCTTCTGGTCGATCAACCCCTTCGGCGGCATCAACACCTGCACGTCCACGTCAAAATCCCTCGCCGCCGCCCGGACCCCCGCCGCCGCCACATCCCAGAACGGATCCACCCCGTTCGTTACATACGCCAGCTTGATGCGCTTTCCGCCCGCGCCCGAATCCGCCGCCGATCCACCCTCCGGCGGCGCGGACGTCTCGCCGCCGCCACATCCCGCCAGCGCGATACCCGCGCACGCCACAACCGCCCAAAGCCCCATCCAACCCCGTCGCGTAAACGTTGCCTTCATGTACTCAACCCTCTCCAGAATCGGCGGGCCATCGCGCACGCCGCCCGTTCAAAGCCATACACAAAGCGCACGCGACCGCGCGCCTCCCCCCAAACCGGCCCGGGGGGCTGTCCAGTCTACTGCATCACCGCCGGGGACGCAACCGCGCAAAACCCCGCAATCCGGGCATACCCCGCCCCCGCTCGCGCGTTGCACCGCCCCGCCGCCCTTGCGTATGATCGGCTTCCCCCCGAAATGAACCCGCCACCCAACCGCGGCGGCGAAGGAGCGACGATCAATGGAATTCCGCATTGAAAAAGACACCATGGGCGAAATGAAGGTCCCCGCCGACCGCTATTACGGCTGCCAGACCGCCCGGTCCCTCGTTAATTTCAAAATCGGGGGCGAAACCATGCCGCGCGAGCTCATCCGCGCCCTCGGCGTCCTCAAGAAGGCCGCCGCGCTCACCAACAACGACCTGGGCCTCCTCCCCGACAACCTCTGCCAGGCCATCTGCCAGGCCGCCGATGAAGTGATCGAAGGAACCCTCGACGGCCACTTCCCCCTCGTCGTATGGCAGACCGGCAGCGGCACCCAGACCAACATGAACGCCAACGAGGTCATCGCCAACCGCGCCATCGAAATCCTCGGCGGCGAGCTGGGCAGCAAGTCCCCGGTCCACCCCAACGACCACGTCAACATGTCCCAGTCCTCCAACGACACCTTCCCCACCGCCATGAGCATCGCGGCGGTGGAGCAAATCCACAACCGGCTCATCCCCGCCCTCCAGGACCTCCACGAGGTCCTCGACGCCAAGGCCGAGGCCTTCGCCGATATCATCAAAATCGGGCGCACCCACCTCATGGACGCCACCCCCCTCACCCTCGGCCAGGAATTCTCCGGCTACGCCTGCCAGGTCGCCAACGGAGCCCAGCGCGTCAACCAGACCCTGCCCCTCCTCGCCGAGCTCGCACTCGGCGGCACCGCCGTCGGCACCGGGCTCAACACGAAAAAAGGCTACGCCGAAAAAGTGGCTGATCGCATCGCCGAAATCACCGGCCTGCCCTTCACCTCCGCCCCCAACAAATTCGAGGCCCTCGCCGCCCACGACGCCATGGTCATGACCTCCGGCGCCCTCAAAACCGTCGCCTGCAGCTTCATGAAGATCGGAAACGACATCCGCTGGCTCGGCAGCGGGCCCCGCTGCGGCATCGGCGAAATCATGCTCCCCGAAAACGAGCCCGGCTCCTCCATCATGCCCGGAAAAGTCAACCCCACCCAGTGCGAAGCCATCACCATGGTCGCCGCCCAGGTCATCGGCAACGATGCCACGGTCAACGTCGCCGGGGCCTCCGGCAACTTCGAACTCAATGTCTTCAAGCCCGTCATCATCTACAACGTCCTCCAGTCCATCCGCCTCCTCGCCGACGCCGCTGACTCCTTCCGCGAAAACTGCGTCATCGGCATCGAGCCCAACCGAAAGGCCATCCAGGCCCACCTCAACAACTCCCTCATGCTCGTCACCGCCCTCAACCGCCACATCGGCTACGACAACGCCGCCAAAATCGCAAAGACCGCCCACGCCAACGGCACCACACTCAAAGAAGAAGCCGTCAACCTCGGCTTCCTCACCGCCGAGGAATTCGACAAGGCCGTCGACCCCGGCAAGATGATCGGCCCATCCGACGCCTGACGCAACCCCGATAGTGTTCGCACCTTCTCCATATTTCGCCCCACGGCCCGCCCGATCTGTGACGAAATCATGACGCCCGCGTGAAAACCGTATAAAATTTGGCCGTTCCGCCCGTTTTACGGCCAAAATCTTCGCTATTTTTCCGCCGGCTGAGGTACAATTCCGGCAGTTCTGAATACATCTCGACAGAGTGTCCATCGAACGACCTCCCGCGGCACGCCCGTTCCGGTGCCCAAAATGCAGTTCCTGTATTGAGCCACCTCCGTGCCGCAATAGGCCACACGGCAAGAAAGGAATCTTGCAATGAGCGAAGACCTCCTGAGAGAGATTCTCGGCAACGCCAACAAGAACGACACCTTCCGGCAGTTGCTCATCCAGGCCCGCGATCGCCACGACCTCATCCAGGTGTACGCCAACCCCCACAACCTGGACGAATTCGTCATCGGCCACGTCCGCACCGT
Source organism: Candidatus Hydrogenedentota bacterium (assembly GCA_019637335.1). Lineage (NCBI taxonomy): Bacteria > Pseudomonadati > Candidatus Hydrogenedentota > Candidatus Hydrogenedentota bacterium. The sequence goes on from JAHBVV010000025.1 coordinate 62,508, forward strand.
CGGGCCCGACACCTGCACCATGGAAGAAATCCGCTTCAACGGCGAAGACGACGGAAACAACTCCTTCCTCATTCGCGATGTCGTACAGATCGCCGAAGACACCCGCCTCCTCCGGCGCGTCGCCCTCCTCCGCGAATGCGCGCACTTGCTAGGCGACCCAGACGGCCTCGAGCCGGAAGCGTCCGATTGCTTCATCACCGAACTCGAACGCGCCCAGGCAAGGCACGAAATGGTCAACTGCAAAATCGCCACCCAGCGCGATTTCCGGCACGTAACCGGGTTCGTCGATCAGGTAAAAGACGGCTACGTACGCATCGCCATCGTCACCATGGAAGGCGATCCCGACGGCCTCGCCACCATCCGCATCAACGACATCGTAAGCGTCTACCGCAACGAAAAACGCCAGCAGGCCGCCATGCTCTTCCACAGCGAACGCGACCGGCTGTACCCCGAGCTTCTCTGACCGGCCCTGCCCCAGATAGAAGGTTACCACCAAACAAAAGCCCCCGGATCCCTCCGGGGGCCTTTGTTTTGCGTACCACCCTCCCCCCTTCACCCGCCAGCAAGAACTCGTTCCCACGGTCCCCCGTGGGAATGCATCCCGTTCCGCTCAGCGGAACAAACCCTTCACCCCTCACCCTTCACCCCTCACCCCTCACCCTTCACCCCTCACCCCTCACCCTTCACCCCTCACCCCTCACCCCTCACCCCTCACCCCTCACCCTTCACCCTTCACCCTTCACCCTTCACCCGTCCCACCACCGCATCCTCCGTAAAACTAAGCAGAATCACCGTCTTCCGCACGTCCGTCGTGCAAATCACATGAATCGTCCCATCCTTCGCCTGGATCGCCATCGGATACGCAAACGTATTGTCCAGCCCGCTCGTCGCCAGGTCCCGCCGGTGCGGCCACGTCTTCCCGCCATCCTCGGAGATCGCCGCCGTAAGCGGCGTCCGGTGGTTCATGCTGTCGTTGTACACCAGCAACAGCCGCCCGCTCTGAAGCTTGATCAGGCTCACCGCCGAATTCGGATTCGGAAATTCCGTGTCCTCCGCCCGGCTCCACGTCTGCCCTCCATCGCGCGACTCCGACCGCAGAATGTACCGCGAATCGCTCGGCTCAAAATTACCGCCCGGGCGGATATACGCGATCAGGTGATCCGCCGAAAGCTGCACCGGCTCCGCCTGGAGATTCCCATTCGCCGAATAAATCCGCCCCGTCTCCGTCCACGTCCGCGTCGCCGGATCATGCCGCAGAAAGTACGAGCACGTGTCCGGAAACGTCTGGTTTATGTCGCTCCCCGTCTCGTGATACACCGGCAACAGATAATCCCCATTCTCCAGCACAATCGGCAGCCCCCGGCACATCGTCCCCAGCTCGAAGCTCAAAAACATCGAATCCGACCACGTCTCCCCCCCGTCCCGCGATATCTTCGCCAGCGTCCGCGACTCCGACCACGTCTCCCCATACCGCTGCACATAAAAAAGCCACACCAGCCCATCCGGCGCCTGCCACACCACCCCATTCCCCTCGCCCAGAAACGGCGTATCCGCCAGAATCCGCGGCGCCGACCATTCCGACGACCCCGCCGCCCGCCGCATCCCCCAGACCTTCGAATCGTCCACATACTCACCGCCACCGCCGTAATACGTCATCATCAGCCCCCCATCCGCAAGCTCCGTGATCGACGCCGGGTGCTTATACGCCCCCGGGTGCTCGCTCCCGATGATCTTCTCCACCCGGATATCCTCCGCCCCCAACACCGGCAACCCCAACACGCCCACCAATACCAAAAGCACACCACGCAACATGGCCAATCCTCCACAAGCTGAAAAACCAGAAAATAAACGCCTCCCCGCCAGCATACCAGCCCACCCGCGAAAAAAAGCAAGAGGTTAAGCGCCATCCCTGCCATCCCTGCCATCCCTGCCATCCCTGCCATCCCTGCCATCCCTGCCATCCCTGCCATCCCTGCCATCCCTGCCATCCCTGCTGTCCCTGCTTTCCCTGTAGTCCCTGTAGTCCCTGTAGTCCCTGCTGTCCCTGTAGTCCCTGCCGTCCCTCCGGTTCTACCTGCCCAGCCACCCACCGGTTCACCGCGTCACCGACCAGATGGCGTTGCCGTCGCGGGTGCGACCCATGTCGCCGTAGCGGCCGTGGATGTAACCGCCACCACCGTTGTAGGCGGGCACGGCGTCGGGCTTCCCGCGCAACACGCTTTCGATGCTCAACAGGGCCAGCGCTTCGAGAGAATCGAACTTGGCGTGGGCGTGGCCCGCGGTGGGCAGGAAGAAACCGTGGTGGAAGTTGGCGGCGAGGATATTGTCGCCGATGCGCCGCGCCAGGTCGAGGTAGCCGTCGACGCCGGTCCGCTGATGGAGTTCGATGAGGGCGAATACGGCGATGGGGTCCTTGTTGTCCGTGGCCATGTTAAGCGCTGCGCCTTCGCCGGGCGTGGCGCCCAGCTCGCCGAGGTCATGGCCCCGCGCGATGCCCCGGGCCACTTCCCAGAGGGCGGTGTCGCCCGTAAGGCGATAGGCCGTGGCGTAGGAGAACATCATGTCGGTGCTGGGCGTGGCGGGCTTGAAGACCGTGCCCTTGCTGCCGTAGTAGCCGAATCGCTGTATGGCGTAGCCGGTGAGATCGGCGCCGTCGGCCCACAGCGGCTTGACCGTGTTGGTTTCGGCATCGTAGGCGTGCTCGGCGTAAGCGCCCATGCCCTCCCGGGTCCATTCCAGCAGTTGCGCGCCCTGGCCGCCCAGGCTCTCCGCCAGGCGCAATTGCATGAGGGCGTTCTTCGCGTAGATGCCCTCCGGGGAGCGGAGGAAGTTGCCCTCCAGGGCGATGGCGCCGAATTCGGGGCCGAATTGCCGCTGCGCCCGATCCCCGTAGGTCGAATGGGTGAATCGCGGGTCGCTCTCGTCCTCCGGCGGCTCCGCCCGGCGCCGCGCCTGGCTGTATTGGTAGACGCCCAGTTTTGTTTCGGGGTGGCGCGCCCGCACGTACTGCTCGGCCAGGCGCAGCGCCCAGGTGAGCGCGCCCTCCTCTTCCCCGAGCAGGTGGAGCATGCCGCCGGCGTAGATGAGATCGCTCCCCGCGTTGATGAAGGTCAACCCGTCGCCCTCGAAAAAGGGCTCGGGCGCGCCGAACTCGTGCTCCCACAAGGCGCCCATGGAACGCCCATAGGCGCCGTGCCGGTTCATGTCCAGGCGGGACCAGTCCAGGATGTGGGCGTTCCAGAGGGCGCGGATGAATTCCGCCGTTTTCTCGGGGTCCACGGACCACATCAACTCATAGAAGGGGAAGTGGTTCTTGAACTCGTGGCAATTGGCGTCGAAATTGCCCACGTTGGTGTTCGTTTCCAGATCCACGAACTGGTGCCCGCCCCAATAGAGGAGCCCCGCCTTGTCGCGCTGGTGGGCGAACATGTGGGCGATGGCCTCCCGGGCCGCGTCTTCGTAGCGGGATTCGCCGGTGAGGCGGCTCAGCCCCGCGAGGGTGCGGAAGAGGTTCTGCTGGCTCGCCATGTTCGACACGATCCAGGCATTGTCCTCAAAGCGCCACCGCACCGGTTCGCCCGTCTCCACATGGACGCCGTCAACAAACAGGGGCGTGTGGGTCTCGCCGTAGACATCGCGGCCTTTGGCGAGCACGTTGTCCGCGAAGGTCACCACCGCCTCGAAGCGGTGATCGTCCGCCGGGGTGCGGTCCAGCGGCGCTACCGCCGCCGCGCCCAGGGCGAAGGTCGCCGCAAACCCTTGGATAAGAAGTATCGTGAAAGCTCTTATTGATGGGCGCAATGGCGTCATGGTGCTCTCCTTAGCGCTCTGCCACATATCAAGTTTCGACCATAGATCAGCGGCGCGCCAGGTGTCAATCCGGACAAAGGACTCTGCAATACGCCACAGGCATGATGGAATTCGCCTGTGAGCCGGTATCGCTGCCCGGCACTAAGATCTGCACCCCATTTCCAGCGCTCAGCTGATGTATCATGTACCCAGGGAAACATGGGGCAACAGAAACCACAAGGAGCAAGATCATGTACATCACCGGCCAGCGCGTACTCATCACCGGCGGCAGCACCGGCATCGGCTACGCAACCGCCGCCCTCCTGATCGCCCGCGGCTGCAAGGTCGTCATCAACGGACGCGACGCCGAACGCCTCAACGCCGCCGCCGGGGAACTGGGTTGCGGCGCCGCACCGGGCGATGTGGGCGACGAGGCCGACGCCGCGCGCATCGTCGAGGAAACCGTCGCCCAGATCGGCGGCATCGACGCCCTCGTGAACAACGCCGGCTTCGGCCGCTTCGCCCGCCTCCAGGACACCACCCCCGCCAACATGGAAGCCGTCTGGCGCACCAACGTCCTCGGCGCCATGCTCATGGCCCGCGCCGCCGCCCCCCACTTCGTCGCCCAGCGCGGCGGCACAATTATCAATATCGCCTCCACCGCGGGCACAAAAGGTTTCGCCGGCGGAACCGCCTACGCCTCCTCCAAGTTCGCCCTACGCGGCATGACCGAGTGCTGGCGCGATGAACTCCGCCGCGACGACGTCCGCGTCGTCCTCATCAACCCCAGCGAAGTCATCACCGAATTCGCCGCCCGCGCCGGACACGGCCAGGAAGACTCCCCGAAAAAGCTCCACGGCGAAGACATCGCCCGCGCCGTCGCCGCCGTACTCGAAATGGACCCCCGCGCCCTCGTCACCGAGATGACCGTAATCGCCACAAACCCATTCTAACCACCCCAGGGACCAACACGCCACACAAAGTGCAATCGATGAGCGAAGTGATACTCGCCCTTCTACCAGCCACGGTGTAACTGAGGATTCTTTTCCTGATGGGGAAAGAAAACCAGACAGCCGCCCCAAACGCCACTGTAGTCCCTGTAGTCCCTGTAGTCCCTGTAGTCCCTGTAGTCCCTGCCGTCCCTGCCGTCCCTGCCGTCCCTGCCGTCCCTGTAGTCCCTGTAGTCCCTGTAGTCCCTGCCGTCCCTGTAGTCCCTGTAGTCCCTGTAGTCCCTGTAGCCCCTGTAGTCCCTGTAGTCCCTGCCGTCCCTGCCGTCCCTGCCGCCCCTGCCGTCCCTGCCGTCCCTGCCGTCCCTGCCGTCTCTGCCGTCCCTGCCGTCCAACAACCAGTCATCGCCCCCCAGCCAGCGAGCGGCCTTTCCCGGAATCCGTTGATGGTATACTGCACGTACCACGAACCAAGAAAGGCGCCCCAACGATGAACAACCTCGACGCCCTCAGAGAACAAGTCCTCGCCCTGCCGGAATTTCAGCGTGCCGCGCTACTGGAGGATATCCTGACCAGTTTCGATCCGGACCTGCGCAAATCGGTAGACCAGGCGTGGGCCGCTGAAGCGGAAGATCGGCTAGAAGCCTTCGGGGAAGGCAAGATCGAGTCGGTTAGCATGGAAGAAGCCCGCAATCGCGTCCGTGCCTGATGAATGCGCGTTTCTTAACCCAGGCGCTCCTCGATCTGGACCAGGCGGTCGCATACTACGAAGCCGAGCAACCGGGATTGGGCCATGATTTCGAGGAAGAGGTCTTCGAATGCGTGGATCGCATCTGTTTGAATCCCAGGGCGTGGGCACACATATCATCGAACACCCGGCGCTGCATCACGCGCCGATTCCCGTATGGCGTCATCTACCAGATTCGCGATGATCACATTCTCGTAATTGGCATCATGCACCTCAGCCGCCATCCGGACTCCTGGCGCAACCGCTCCTGACCGACAGTCCCTACGAGTCCAGCTGCACCGCCCCAAACTGCTCCTCACACAGCGCGCGGTACGGGCCATCCTCGTGGATCAGTTGGTCGTGCGTCCCCTCCTGCACGATGCGCCCATCCTCAATCACCACCACCCGGTCGCAGTCGATCACCGTCGCGAGCCGGTGCGCGATCACCAGCGTCGTCCGCCCCTTCATCAGCCGCCCCAGCGCCTCCTGGATGATATTCTCCGCGTGCGAGTCCAGGCTCGACGTCGCTTCGTCCAGAATCAGGATCGCCGGATCCCGCAAAAACGCCCGCGCGATACTCAGCCGTTGCTTCTGCCCCCCGCTCAGCGTCACCCCGCGCTCCCCGATAACGGTGTCGTACCCGTGCGGCAGTTCATCCACAAATTCGTCCACATGCGCCATACGCGCCGCCTCCAGCATTTCCGCCTCGGTCGCCCCCCGCCGCCCGTAAAGAATGTTCTCCCGGATGCTCCCCCCAAACAAAATCGCGTCCTGCATCACCATCCCGATTTTCTCGCGCAGCGAATGCAGCGTCAGATCGCGCACATCCTGCCCGTCAATCCGGATCGCGCCCGCCTTCACGTCGTAAAAGCGCGGCACCAGCTTCACCAGCGTGCTCTTCCCGCTGCCGCTCCGCCCCACAATCGCCACCGCCTGCCCCGGCGGCACATCCAGCGTGATCCCCTCCAGCACCGGCTGATCGTCGAGATACGAGAAGTGGACATCGTCAAACACGATCCGCCCCTCGCGGAGCGCCAGCGGACGCGCGTCCGGCGCATCGTCGATATCCGGAGCCACGTCCAGAATCTCAAACACCCGGTCCATCCCCGCAAGCTGCATCTGCACCGCCGCGGAAGCGTCCGCCAGACGACGCGTCGGCAGGTACAGGTGCGACAAATACCCGCTGAACGCCACCAGTTCCCCCGGAAGCAGCGAACCGTTCAGCACCAGCCACGTGCCAAAGCAAATCACCACCGCCGGACCGATCATCGTGAAGAACTCGCCAAACTGGAACATCCACACGTGGATCCGCGTCCGCACCATCACCTCATCAAAGTATTTTCGGTGCAGCCCAAGAAAACGCAGCCGCTCCGACCGCTCCCGAACGAACGCCTGCACCACGCTGTGCCCCGTCAGCTTCTCGTTGATCTCGCCGGACAGCTCCGACATCTGCTCCTGCACCCGCTGCGACGCCACACGCAACCGCGGATTCAGCACGCCAAACACAATCGCATACAGCGGCAGCGTGAACAGGCTCACCGACGCCAGCAGCCAGTTCTCGAAAAACAGCGCTATCACCACCCCCACCAGGAAGATGAAATCCACCCCCACCGACATCACCCCCCGATCCAGAATCCCCTGCGCCTGGTTGATATCGTTCGTCAGCCGCGAGGTCGTCGCCCCCGTCCGTTGCGTCGCGTGAAAAGCCAGGCTCAACCGCTGCACGTGTGCGTAGAGCGCATTCCGGATGTCGAAGATCGTCCGGTTCCCCGCCAGCTCCGCCCAGTACGACCGGTAATACGCGATCGGGATCCGAATAATAAACACCGCCAGCAGTATCCCCACCACCTGCAACAGACGACTCGTCTTCTCTTCGTTCGGGATCTCCGCCAGAATAATATGGTCCAGCACATACCCCAGCGACCACGGTATCAACAGCGCCAGCGTAAACTTCACCACCCCCGTCAGCACCGACCCCAGAATATACGGCCAGTACGGGCGCGCATAACGCAGGAAGCGCCAGAACGTCGGCGATCCAATAGGCATTGTCGAAGTCGGTTTAAGCATTACGCGGCAATCTTCAGGCGGTTGATGCGAAAGACGATCGGCTGTTCACACAACACCCCGCCCCGCCATCCATTCCCCGCATGGGCTCCGCGCACGCCCCTCATGCCAGCCGCCGGATCAGCGCATCCGTAAACGCGCGCGTCCCCGCCGTCCCCCCGAGATCCCGGGTCTTCTCCGACGGATCGCCCTCCGCCAGCAGCGCGTCATACGCATCCCGGATCGCCCGCGCCTTCTCCACCTCCCCCAGGTGCCGCAACATCATCACCCCGCTCATGATCAGCGCCAGCGGGTTCGCCAGATCCTGGCCCGCAATGTCCGGCGCGCTCCCGTGCACCGCCTCAAACACCGCCGAATCGTCCCCGTAGTTCGCCCCGGGCACCACCCCCAGCCCGCCGACCAGCCCCGCGCACAGATCGCTGATGATGTCGCCGAACAGGTTCTCCAGCAGCAACACGTCAAAGCGCTCCGGATTCCGCACCAGCTGCATGCACGCGTTGTCGATAATCAGTTCTTCGTATTCGATTTCCGGGGCCATCTCCTCGTGAACACGCCGCACACAATCCAGAAAAAGCCCGTCCGACTTCTTCATGATATTCGCCTTGTGGAACACCGTCACCTTCTTCCGCCCGCGCTCCTGACAATACCGGAACGCCGACCGCGCAATCCGCTCGCTCGCCTTCCGCGTCACCACCTTCAGGCTCGTGACCACCCCCTCCGCGATTTCGTTCTCCAGCCCCGAATAAAGCCCCTCCGTGTTTTCCCGAAACACCACAATATCCACATCCTCATAGCGCGTTTTCACCCCCGCCAGGCTCCGCACCGGGCGGATCGCGCAATACAGGTTCAACCGCATCCGCAGTTGCACGTTCACGCTCTTAAAACCCTTGCCGATCGGAGTCGTCACCGGCCCCTTCAGCGCGATCTTGTGCGCCGCAATCTGCTCCAGCGTGTGCCCCGGAAGCACCTTGCCATACGCCTCCACCGCCCCCTTCCCCGCCGGCAGATCGATCCAGTCAATCGCCACGCCCGCCGCCTCGATTACCCGCTGCGTCGCCTCCGTTACCTCGGGGCCGATGCCGTCGCCTCGGATTAGACAGACCGTATGCGCCATGGGAAGTTCCTTTCGTGTTCAGATGCGTCCTCGGAGGCGGGCGATCGCGCGAAAAAACGGGGGAGCCGGACAGATGGGCGGTCCGGCGCCGCACTGCGGCCGCCAGGGGAGACCGCCCGATGCGCGAACGTAATGAATGGGCCGGCGCGGGCAAAACACCGCCCAATTCCGGGACACGGGCGTCCAGAATGGCCCATCGCCACGCAGGGCCCGGCGCGCCGTGGCAGCCCGCCCACGGCCCATAGCATACCACGCAAGCCCCCTTTTTCCGGAATCTCCGACCGCATCCGCTTGACATGCGCCGGAATCCTTTGCTCCAATGCCCGGACCGGGCGCACCCCTATCCCGATGCGGCCCGCCAACTTCTGGAGTTCACTTGTGACGCTCGAATCCTATAAGCCCGATCCCTGGCGCTGGCCGGCGCTCGCCCTCTGGCTGGCCTTTTTCGCCCTGGGCGTCTGGCCCCAGATGAGCTTCGAGTTGCTTCGGCAGGCCGGCTATGTCTACACGCAAAACGCCGTCATCAATTCCTACAACTTCATCACCTGGTCCCTCACCGGGTTTTTCGGTTACTTCGTCTACCACCGATGCATCGAAGGCGGCCTGCCCCCCATCGAAGCCCTCGGCAAATCCATCCAGCTCGGCGTGCTCGCCTTCGTCGCCTTTATCGACCTCCCCGTCGAGCACATCCCCGATATACGGCACCCCACCGACCGCGCACTAATCCTGGGCACCGTCGGCCTCAAACTCATCGTCTGGGCCTACCTCTACTCCCTCCTGTTCCGATACTATTGGAAACGCAACCCCCAGGTCGTCGCCCGCGCGCTCCCCTGGCTCGCCCTGCTCCCCCCGGCCCGCAACGAAGCCCGGAACGGAGCCCCGGAAACCCCCGATGCGGCCGCGGATCGCGCCAGCGCCGACCCCGCCGCCAACCACTCCGCGGACTGAACCAGTGCCCCGGGCCGCGCCGCCGGTGTCAACGTCTCGCGCACGCCGGCGTTACCTAGGGGGAAGCTTCGCCCCAAAACCGGCAACGAATTACGATCCTCCCGGTATCGTGATACGTCGGGATCGCGTGACCCCGGCGTGGGATAGTCGCACGGATGGCCCCTCGCGGCCAGGGAGTTCGCGCATGCCGCGGGCAATCAAGGTCAATTGGTGATACAGCAAGTTCGAAAGCCCATCCTCTGTACCCTCGCCCTCCTGGCCCTGCCCGCCCTCGCGAGCACGCTCCGCCTCGGCGAACCCGCCATCCAGGGCAACCAGTACACCTTCCCCGTCTACCTTCAAGGCGATAACCCCGGCGTCGCCGCCCTCGATTTCCGACTCGCCTACGACCCCGCCGTATTCAGCCCCGTCTCCGCACAGGCCGGACCCTCCGCCGCCGGCGCACAAAAACAGGTCAGCTCCAATATCGCCGCCCCGGGAGAAATGATCGTCGTCATGATGGGCTTCAACCAGAACACCGTCACCGGCGGACAGGTCGCCGAAATCGTACTCCAGCGCGTACAGAACCCATCCAGCGGCTCGTCCATCCTCCGCATCAACGAACCCACCATGGCCACCGCCGAAGGCGAAGCCATCACCTCCCGCGGCCTCGCCCGCACCGTCCGCTTCGATGAGTCAAAGGAATCCCGCGACGACCGCGCGGGCCGCGAAACCGAAAATGCCCCCAAAGACCCGCAAGCCACCGATCGCGACCCCGGCGCCGGCACGGATCCCGGCCGGAACGACCGGCCCCCATCCCCCTTCCCCATCATCATCGCCGATGGCCGCAATCCGGCCGGCGCGGAAAACAATGCCTCCGGCGCAACACAGGCCGGCAACGCCGCGACCGCGAGCCCCAATCCCGGCGCGGCCGCGGCCAGCCCGGAAGACACCGATTCCGCCGCGACCGGCCCCGCCAGGGAGCTGCCCGCCGGCCAGAGCGCCGGCGATCCCGCCCCCGGACAGCCCGGATCCGCGTCCCGGTCCGATCACAGCGCCGAAGCCGCCAATTCCGGCCCCGAACAACTCACCCTGGCGACCGATTCCGCCCAAAACCGGCCCCGCCGCACCCCCACCGAAACCGGCGGAATTATCCCTGAAAAAAATAGTGGAAATCTGGTCGCCAAATTCGGTATACTAGGGTTCGTGGTCGCAACGGTGACCACGGCGCTGTACCTCCGGAACCGGCGGGCAGCCCGAAAAAACAGTTAAATCCATCCATTACGGATGCTCGATCTCTGCGGCCCTCTGGCGCCAGCCAGACCGCCGCACCTCACCGGAGATGTCGGATGCCCCCTCCGGCATCTCCCCTAAAACAATCAGCTCCGCAGCCACATCAGGCTGCGGAGCTGTTTTTTTGTTCCACCATCCGTCCCTCCAGCCTCCAGCCTAAAGCCTAAAGCCTAAAGCCTAAAGCCTAAATCTAAACCGCCAACACTATCTTCCCGAACTGCTGCCCCTGCTCCATCCGCTGCTGCGCCAGACGGCCCGACTCCAGCGGGAACACCTCGTCCAGCACCGGCTTCATCCCCGACGCGTTCACCGCCGAAAGCAGTGCCCGGAAATCCTCGTGGCTGCCCATCGTCGACCCCAGAATCGAAAGCTGTTTCCAGTAGATCGCCGAAAGATTCGCCTCCACGTGCGGCCCCGTCGTCACCCCGCAATGCACCGCCCTCCCGCCCTTCCGCAGCACCTCCATATTAATCGGCCACGTCGCCGCCCCCACCGTATCCACCACCACATCCACCCCGCGCCCCTCCGTAAACTCCAGCACGCTCTCCGCCACCTTACCGCCACGATACGGCACGCCCTGCACCGCACCCAGCTCGCTCGCACGCGCCAGCTTGTCCACCGAAGAAGACGTCACCAGCACCCGCGCCCCCCCAAGCACCGCCAGCTGCAGCGCCGCCACCGCAACGCCGCCACCAATTCCGTGAATCAGCACCGTCTCCCCCGCGCGCAGCTGCGCCTGCGCCATCAGCATCCGCCACGCCGTCAGATACGCCAGCGGCAGCGCCGCCGCCTCCTCCCAGGAAAGATGCGGCGGCTTCGCCTGCAAGTTCCGCGCCGGCACAGCCACCAGCTCCGCAAACGTCCCCGGACGACCCATCCCCACAATCGTAAACGCGCCGCACTCACTGTGCTGGCCCCGAAGGCAGAACTCGCAAGACCCGCAGTCCAGCCCCGGATTCACCACCACCTCGTCACCCGCCTTCCAACCCGTCACCCCCGCCCCCACCGACGCCACCACCCCGGACGCGTCCGACCCCAGCACATGCGGTAGCGGAAGCTCCACCCCCGCCCGCCCGATCCGCATCCAGATATCCAGATGGTTCAACGCCGCCGCCCGAACCGCCACCACCACTTCACCCGGCGCCGCCACCGGCTCGGGCAACTCCAGCACCCGTACCTGTTCCAGACTGCCATGGTTTTGAATGCCAATTGCTTTCACGGCAAATTCCTCCTCGGATATTACTTGTCAAAACACTTGATTTTTGCGGCTTGACTGCGCTAGGATCCCCAAGTCGCCACTCGGATGAACCGAGCCGCGGCCCGGCGCCGCCGCAACGAAAGTGTAACAGTGTGGCCGCCCGAAAGTATATTGTGATGTGGTGTACGAAGTGCAGGCGCCCTCCCTTGGGGGAGGGAACATGCAGGTTTTTGGTTTGAGACGAAGGCAATGTCAACACTTGACAAGTTGACCCGCACTCGCATATAATGCGCGTTAAGTAACTTGTATTGTGGGTTGACAGGGGCAAGAGCCCTACGCTCAGTAGTCTCTCGGCTCGAAGTAGGAAATGGAGATTCGCTAATGAAAGGGATAGGGATGAAAAAGTTTTCCGGTTTCTGTGCTGCCACGGCGTTCGTCGCGGCCGCAACACTGCAGGGCTGCGTGGTTCCGCTTCATGCGTTCGACTACGCCGCCGGTACCGTTGACTTGCAAGGCAAGCAGCTGTACTTCATTCCGACGCCGGGCGAAGCCGCCTATCAGCGTCGCGTTCTTGACATCACCGCGCTGGGCAACGACCCGGCTGGTGATCCCGCTGTTGATGTGTCCGGTGGCCCCGCGGAAGTCGTTCTGGGTCTCGGCAACGCCGTCAACTTCTACGGCGCCCTGTATCAGTCCATCTTCATCGGCGCCGATGGCACCATCGGTATGGGTCAAGCGGGCAACAACGAAAGCATCGTTGCGCACTTCTCTCAGCCCCAGGTGTCGCTGCTCCCCGTTGACGCCATTGGCGGTGGTTCCGTCAGCGTCGACGTCACCGCCGGTGACTCCGTCGCCGTCACCTTCGAAGGCGTGACCGCCGGCGGCTCCGCCGCCACGGCCCAGGCCGAGTTCTTCATCAACAACAACATGTACGGTGACATCGCCCTGAGCTACCTGCAGATCAGCGCGAACGCCGCCGGCGTAATCGGCCTCTCCAACGGCCAGCTTGCCGGCGCCGACCAGGCCACCATTGACCGCTTCGTCGCGGACTTCGCCCTCCAGGCCCCGCTGACGACCGAAACCATGACCGGCGCCGCCTCCTAATCCGGCAGACGCCAGTCTAGATCAGCTTCGAATAACGGCGGGCCCTTCCAACAAGGAAGGGCCCGCCGCTCTTTTTACCCGGGGACAGAGGCGCCCGCAACCAGTGCCGCAAAGCGTCATCAAAAGCTATACCCCATATAGCCGTCCCGGCTGTCCAAGGCGGCAAAAGCCGCCCCCCCAACCCACACAACCCCAAACCCAACCAACCCCGTGCCACGCGATGGCGCCCCCGGCGCCTTCGTGTGCCTGGAGCAACACCAAGCCCCACATCCAACCCAGCCACCCCACACGAGCGGCTCCCTACAACCTATGCTGCGCCCCTCCGCGCGAGATCCGCCAACACAGGATCGCGGGCATTCCTGCCGGCGGCAACAACCGCAACCAACATCACAACACCGCCACCCAGCCCATACACCCCGTGCCACGCGATGGAGCCCCCGGCGTCTTCGTGTGCCTGGAGCAACACCAGCCCCAATTCCAACCCAGCCACCCCGCACGAGCGGCGCCCTACAACCCATGCTACCCCCCCGCGAGATCCGACAACACAGGATCGCGGGCATTCCTGCCGGCGGCAACAACCGCAACCAACATCACAACACCGCCACCCAGCCCATACACCCCGTGCCACGCAATGGCGCCCGGGGGACTGGCTCCCGCGACAACAAAGACCGCCGCCGCGAAAGCGCCCCAATCACCCAAAAATCGCGGGCGCCTATACCCCAAGCACAGCCCCGCCCCGCACGTTCAACGCCCGCCAACGTGGCTTGGCCTTCCAGGCTGAGGCAGCATCAGCGCCGGGTTCGAACGCCCCATTGATGCCGTGAACACAGCCTCGGCTTCCCAAAGCGAGACCATCCTTTCTTCATCCATGTCCATTCGCGTTAATTCGCGGTTCAACTAACTTTCGTTTCGGCCAACGGCGGCTCCAAGCGAATTCGGGCGCATTCGTTGCGCGGCCCGACGCGCGCGCCGTACAATGCGCCGGTGCATTTTCCCGCCCGATGAAAGGATCCCCGCATGCAAGACGGACTGCGCGTCACCGTTTGGAACGAAGGCGTTCACGAGAAGATTAACCCCAAGGTCTCGGCCATCTACCCCGAAGGGCTCGGCCGCCAGCTCGCCAGATACCTCGAGACCGTCCCCGGCATCGCCTCGGTGCGCGTCGCCGAGCTGGATCACCCCGAACACGGTCTGACCGACGGCGTGTTGGAATCAACGGATGTCATGACCTGGTGGGGACACAAGGCCCACGGCGACGTGGACGACGCCATTGTCGCAAAGGTCCACGAGCGCGTCGTGCAGCATGGCATGGGCCTCATCGTGCTCCACAGCGGCCACCACTCCAAGATCTTCAAGCGCCTCATGGGCACGTCCTGCGACCTGAAATGGCGCGAATACAACGATCGCGGCGAAAAGGAACGGCTCTGGGTCGTCGATCCGGCGCACCCCATCGTCGACGGCGTCCCCGAGATGTTCGAACTGGAGCTGGCCGAGATGTACGGCGAACACTTCGACATCCCCCAGCCCGACCAGCAGGTCCTCATCAGCTGGTTCCAGGGCGGCGAAGTCTTCCGCAGCGGCTGCTGCTGGCATCGCGGCCTCGGCAAGGTCTTCTACTTCCGGCCCGGCCACGAAACCCTCCCGATCTACCACGACGCCACCATCCTGCGCGTCATTGGCAACGGCGTACGCTGGGCGGCGCCCACGCGCGTCGCGGGCGGTATCCACCGCGGCAACGCACAGCCGCTCGAAAAAATGGAGTAGACCCCATGTCACGCGCGATTACTATCCTGCTGGCCGCATGCCTCGCCCTCCCGATCCTCGCCGCCGATCTCTCGCTCGCGCGGAAGGCCGATATCTTCCAACACGACATGGAGTCGCGCTTTCTCCTGGAGGGCCAGGCGCTCTGCAAACTGAAACTGCCGGACGCCTCGCGCGACTTCATCGACTACAACATGCCCGACAACGCCTACATGACGGGGATGTACCTCGGCGCACTCTGCATGAAGTACCGCGTCACCAACGACCCCAGCGACAAGGCGGACGCCCTCGCTTCCCTCGCGGCGCTCGACAAAATCTGCACCGCCAGCGGCGTCCCCGGCCTCTGGAGCCGCGCCTTCTGGCCCATCGACAAGCCCCTCGCCGACGACGGCGTCTGGCGCCCCACCCCGGACGGCCAATACCGCTGGCGCGGCGACGTGAGCACCGATCAGGTGGACGGCGTGCTCTTCGGATTCTCCTGGGCCTACGACACCATCGCGGGCGATCCGGAAAAGGCCATGATCCGCAAGAACGTCACGGATCTCGTCGAGTACATCCTGAAAAACGACCTGGTCATCATCGGATTCGACGGAAAGCCGACCCAGTGGGGCAAGTACAACCTGAAATACGTCCGCTCCCAGGAGCGCATGAACGCGCTGCTGTGGCTCCAGGCCCTCAAGATCGCCGCGCACGTCACCGGCGAGCCGCGCTACGCGGATCTCTACCGCGAATGGGCGCTGGACCAGGGCTACGCCGAGGTCGCGATCATGGCGCGGCACAACCTCGACCCGCAGGGCCGCGGCGTGAACCACTCGGACGACGTCCTCCAGTTTCTCGCCTACGAACCGCTGCTCCGCCTCGAAGAGGATCCCGAAATCCGCGCCTTCTACGAAAAGAGCCTCGCGCGATCCTGGAATGGAAGCGATGGACACCCCGGCGTGGCCCCCGAAGGCAACCCCTTCTTCACCTACGTGGCCGCGAAATACCTGGGCGACGAATCCCGGCTCGCGGACGCGCGCAATACGCTGGCCTGGTTCCCCTTCGACCTGAAATGGAACCGCGACACCATCGCGCGCTACGCCGACGCCTTCGGTTTTACCCCCAACTTCGCGCCGAAAAGCCCGCCCCACACCGCCGGGGAGGCCGTGCCGATCGATCGCCGCGAAAAATCGTGGTCGGCGCTCGTGATGAACCCCTACCGCCCCGCCGTCGAGAACCGCGCGCAGGACGGCCCCGTGGAGTACAACGGGCACGATTACCTGCTCGGCTATTGGACCGGACGCCACTACGGCTACCTGTCCGGCGCGGATTGAGCCGGTTCGGGGGGGCGCGTCGCGGCTCGTACGCCGGCTGCGCCCGCCCCCGTCAGCCCTCGAAATGGGGATACAGTTTCTTTTCCAGCTTCCGCATGTACTTCAGCAGCTTGTAGCTGTCGCTCGCGCATTGCGGGTTGCGCCAGCGGTCGCTGTGAAAATACACCGCGCAGAAGTAGTAGGCGCGCGCGTAGTCGTGCTCCTTCACGTAGTGGTGCACCAGGTATTCGAAGGCCACCGGCCACGGAATGCCTTCCGCAACCAACCGCTCGAAATGCGCCACCTGCGTCACCCGGTCCGGGCAGTTCGCCGCGTCCCGGATCTGTTGCTGCCAGTACGTGTCGTTGGCCACCGGCGGATACGCCGCCCGCGCCCGCTCGTAGTGGTCCCGGCAATACTCAAAGTGCAGCGTCCGCTCGCGGTACCACGTCCGGGGCCGCGGCATGGTCGATACTTCCGGCAGCGCCAGCGGAGCCAGCGTAATCTCCCCGCCGCACGAGGTGCACTGGCCCGCCTGGCCCAGGTACTGTTCCGGCGCCTGCCGGACCGACCGGCAATGGGGGCACGTAAACAGAAAATGAAACGGCGCGAGGGGCTCTTGATTCAGGGTCATGCTCATAACGTCTCTCCGCCACGATGTTGTGGACCTGGCCTTGGGGGCGCAAGTCCGGCGCCAGAATTACGGCGCAATGCAACCCCTTGACAGCGGGGTGCTTACCTTCGATACCATCCAATGCGCGCCGTTATTCACTGGTCGGATTCGCCACAATGTGGCAATTCCGGCGCGCTGCCGAACCCGTTCGACCGATCATTAAACCGAGCCGACGGGACGGCGCTACTATGCCGGCCAACAGTTGCGTTTCCCTGCACCGCCATTCCGCGGCGCTGGAACCTGTCGCCTGGACGCCCCGCCTTTGGGGCATTCATGACATGTAGTTCCGCGAAACGGCCGATTTCTTCCCGGGAGGGCGAAAGTTCTTGTTCAGGACTTCACTTCCGACCGCGCCCAATTCTTGAAATCGCTCCAATCCGACGCCATGCGTCACCGCCCTGGAATCACTCGAGTGGAGACCACACGCGAACCCGTTGCCGGCCCGTGACCCGATCGAAAACGCGAAAATCCGCCACTTCACGACCGGTCAGTCAAGGATAATATCCCCATTTCGCGCTTCAAGTTTCATCCCGTACTGCCCGTAGCGCGGGTAGCCGCGCCATTCCGACTTCCGCCGGCCCAGAATGCGCCCGTCCAGTGGTATCGCGCTGTCCACCGCGCCCTGCTCCACCGCAATGTCGAGCGCCGCATACGTCGCTTCCCCGAGAACCACGCTCAAGTCCCCATCCTCCACCAGCACCCGGTGATCGCCCGCAATGCCGCCCGTGGCCAGAATGCGCACATTCCCCAGGCTGTTCCGCACGTTTACCGCGCCCCCCGGGCGATCGATCACCGTATTCCCCTGGAGGCACGCGACATCGATATCGCCCTGAACCGCCTCAAACACCGTATCGCCGTAACGGGCGTTCGCCGTTACCTGGCCGGAACCGCCCGACACCCGGATACTCCCATTCTTGTTCGTGAGCGCAAGCGGGCCTTGCGCGCGGGCGGCGCTGATCGCGCCGTTGCTCTGCTCGATGGTCACCGCACCGGCGCTCTCGGTCACCTGCGTGTGGCCATCTTCCGCCAGCACGGTCACCGGAAGGTTCCGCGGGTACTCGATCTTCAGAAGCACCCGGTACTCGCTGCACTGCAGCGCCTCCATGTCCCCCGTCAGCAGCGTCCGCACGATTAGACGGTCCGCGTCCTTCTGGATGCGCAGCGGCAGCGCGTCCAGCGCCGCCGGCGCCTTCGACGCCGACGGGACCCACACGATCGGGTTGGCCGATATATGCACCCCCGGCTCGTCCGTCCCGATAAGCTGGATGTCCCCCCGGATAGCCTCGATCTGGATCCGCGTATACGGCGTCACCGTCTCGTGCCGGCTGATTGGCTCGCTGAACGGCTTGTCGCCGCTCCGCGCGGTCGCCGGAACCTCGCCCGAGCTCCCCTCATACGCGATCTCGATGCCGCCAAACGTCGCGCTCAGGTCGATCCGCTGCCGCGCGTCCGGGCTCCCGTGGCGCGCCAGAATCCGCCGCCCGCGCTCGCTCCGCGTCACCGGAAGCTCGGAATCCACGCTGCCGTATACCGCGCTCGCCGTCAGGTCCGGCGTACTCCCGGCCGGTAGCACCAACCGGATCGGACCGCTCTCGGCCACCACATCAATCTCGGCCTCCGGCTGAAGCGCCTCAAGCGTAATGCGGCCCCCGAAACTGTTCACCCGGAGCGCGCCCCCGAAATCCGCAAAAAGCGCCTGGCTCCCGTGCAGCTGAAACAGGCCCCCCAGTTTCAAGCCCTGCGCGCGCAGCGGAAACTCGCCACGCGCCCGAACCTGAACCGCGCCCCCCAGGTTGTTCAAATCGACGATGCCGTACTGCGACTCCAGCGCAACGCGGCCCCCGGCCCCCCGCACATAGGTGTCCCCAAAGTAATTGTCCACCGCCAGGTCGGCCCCCCGCGGGATCGTGACATAGAGGTTCACCTGCATCGACGCCGCCCCCATGTCCAGGTGCCGATCCGGCAGCACGGGCTGCACCTGCACCAGGCCGTCATCCTGCGTCACGTTGACGCTGATCGAACGCGAGATCTCCTGCGCAACGCTCGCCGACTCCGCCCCCACAATTACCTTCGCATTGACCTGAACCACCCGCTCGTCCCACGCGTCCACGTGGATCTCCGCAAATTCATTCGATATGGCGACCAGCGGGCTCGGCCCAACCTCCCGCCGCTCGTGAAAGTCCCGCTCTTCCGTGTGCGCGGCCGGCGTATCCCCGTCCAGCGCCATACCCGGGCCAAACAGGTCCTCGGCGGTTTCACCCACACGGCGCATACCCCGCCCGATGTTGTCCAGCCAGGATTGCGTCTTTTCAAGCAAGCCCCGGCTCGGTTCCGCGGGCTGGGCCATCGCGCCGCCGGCGGCCAACGCCAGCAGCAGGGCCAGGCAGATTCGTATACGTATCATGAAGTCTTCCGGTTGCGTCCGATGAAACCCGGGAAGCGCGCCCGCCGCGGGCAGCCCGGAAGGCGTATGCGGCGCCAGGGAGGTGGGGGGCGCCTCGCCCGGTTCTGCCCGCCCAGTATAACAACGCCCGCAAACGAAATACACGGCCCCACCAAAACCACCCCGCACAAGCGGCACAAAGGAGGTTGGGCATTCCCGCCAGCGAAACCTGGACCACCCCAGTAAAACAGCGGAAGCCGGCGTTGGCTGAAAGTCCGCCGCAGGCGGATTGGGCATCTTGCCTGACCCATCAGAAGCCCTACGCCACCACACCCGCGACTTTGGCCGAAAGAAAGGCGCAATCCCGACACGTGCCACGCGATGGCGCCCCAGCGCCTTCGTGTGCCAGGAGCGCCACCAACCGACCCCCGCCAACACCGCCCCAACCGAGCGGCACAAACCAGATTGGGCATCTTGCCTGACCCAACAGAAGCCCTACGCCACCACACCCGCGACATTGGCCGAAAGAAAGGCGCAATCCCGCCACCGCCCGCTTGGATTTCGCGCCCGCGCCGTGTACGCTGTAGACCACCCTCACCATAGCCGCCAAAGGATCACGCCATGGATTTCGCCATCTCACCCCGAATGCAGGACCTCCTCACGCAGGTGCGAACCTTTGTTCGGGACGATCTCTACCCCCTCGAACCCCGCATGCTCCGCGAAGGATTCGGCGCGATCCTCCCCGAACTGAAAGCGAAGCGCCGCAAAGTCCGGGAGATGGGCCTGGCCCTGCCGCAGATCGGCAAGGAACACGGCGGCCTCGGCCTCAGCGTGCTGGAGCACGGCCTGGTGCAGGCGGAGCTCGCCAAGACCTTTACCGGCGTCTATGCCTTCAATTGCCAGGCCCCCGACGCCGGCAACATGGAGATTCTCATCAAATACGGCACGCCGGAACAGCAGGAGCGCTACCTCAAGCCGCTGCTCGCCGGCGACATCCGCAGTTGCTTCTCCATGACCGAGGTGGAGTACCCCGGCTCCAACCCCACCTGGATGGGCACCACGGCGGAGAAGGACGGCGACGACTACGTCATCAACGGGCACAAATGGTTCACCTCCTCCGCCGATGGCGCGGCATTCGCCATCGTCATGGCGGTGACGAACCCCGAAGCACCGAAACACCTCCGCGCCAGCCAGATCATCGTCCCCCTCGACACGCCGGGCTTCGAACTCGTGGAGAACATCTCCTGCATGGGACACCGCGGCGAGGACTGGGACAGCCACGCCGAAGTGCGCTACACCAACTGCCGCGTGCCCCAGGCCAACCGGCTGGGCGAAGAGGGCGCCGGTTTCCTCATCGCGCAGGAGCGCCTCGGCCCCGGCCGCATCCACCACTGCATGCGATTCGTCGGCATCGCCGAGCGCGCGTACGAGCTCATGTGCGAACAGGCCCTGCGCCGCGAAGTCGCCCCAGAACGTCCCCTCGCCACGCAGCAGGTCGTCCAGTTCTGGATCGCCGAGTGCCGCGCGGAAATCAACGCCGCGCGCCTCATGGTGCTCCAGGCCGCCGACACCATCGATCGCCTCGGCGCGAAGGAGGCCCGCGTCGAGATTTCCCTCATCAAGTTCTTCGTCCCCAACGTCATGATGAAGGTCCTCGACCGCGCCATCCAGCTCCACGGCGGCCTCGGCATCACCGATCGCACCCCGCTCGCCGCCTTCTGGCGCAACGAGCGCGCCAGCCGCATCTACGACGGCCCCGACGAAGTACACAAAATGTCCGCCGGCAAGCGGATTCTGGAACTCTTTCGAGCGCAGATGGGCGCCCGACCATAAACCAGGGCCTCGCCCGGTGATTGCAGGGACATCAGGGACGCGCGCGCGGCATGCCTGCCTCGGCGACGTACTTCGCTTCTGACGCCGCTGCCGCTGCCGCCGCCGCCGCCGCCGCCGTTGCCGTTGCCGTTGCCGTTGCCGTTGCCGTTGCCGCCGCCGTCGCCGTCGCCGTCGCTGCTGTCCCTGAAGTCCCTGAAGTCCCTGTACACGTACACCAGCGAGCCATAACCCCAAACGGAATCCCATGGACCTCACCATCGACACCCCAAAAGCCATCCGCCCCGGCGAGGAGCTGGACCTCCCGCGTCTCGAGAGCTACCTCAAATCCGCAATCCCCGGCCTCCAGGGCCCGCTCGCGGTCGCGCAGTTCCCCAGCGGCTACTCCAACCTTACCTACCTCCTCACGGTCGGCGATCGGGAGCTCGTGCTGCGCCGCCCGCCCTTCGGCAGCAAGGTAAAATCCGCGCACGACATGGGCCGGGAATACACCGTCCTCTCCGCCCTGCACCCCATCTATCCCGCCGCACCCAAGCCGCTCGCCCTCTGCGACGACCCCGGCGTCATCGGCGCCCAGTTCTACGTCATGGACCGGATCCGCGGCAGCATCTTTCGCGGTGAACGGCCCCAGGGCTTCAACGCGGACGCCGCCACCGTGCGGGGCTGCTGCGAGGCCTTCGTGCGCAACCTCGCCAGCCTCCACGCGCTCGACTACGAAGCCGCCGGCCTGGCCGGCCTGCGCAAGGAAGGCTCCTACGTCGAACGCCAGGTCTTCGGCTGGATCAAGCGCTACGGCGGTTCGAAGACCGACGAGATCCCCGCAATCGATAACGTCATGGCGTGGCTCGAGGACAACTACCCGCCCGACGCCGGCGCAACCCTCGTCCACAACGACTACAAGTTCGACAACGTCGTACTCGATCCAAACGACCCTACAAAGATAATCGGCGTGCTCGACTGGGAAATGTGCACCATCGGCGACCCCCTCATGGACCTGGGCACGGCGCTTGGCTACTGGATCGAAAAGGACGACCCGGACCTCGGCGTCATCAACTGTTTCCTCAGCCAGGAACCCGGCATGATGACCCGAAAAGAAGTCGCCGCCTGCTATGCCGAGTTAACGGGACGCGACCTCGCCAACCTCCAGTTCTATTACATCTTCGCGCTCTTCAAGCTCGCCGTGATCGTGCAGCAAATCTACTACCGCTACAACCAGGGCCTCACAAAAGACGAGCGCTTCGCCCCGCTCATCTACGTCGTCGGCGCCCTCGGTCACCGCGCCGCCGATTGCATCCAATCCGGCCAGATCTGAGCACCGGGACTCAGGCATTCCCGCCCGAGAAACGCGCACCCACAAACACGCTTGAAATTCCATCGTACGCCAAAGTAGGTTGGGCATCCTGCCCGACACAGCAAACGCCTCCAATGCCACTATGCCTTACGCTTCTTAATCCACCTCAATCCACCAGCAAACGCCAACGTGGGATAAGCATCCCTGCTTGTCACTCCACCCGCATCCAAATCCACCAGTCCGCACACCCATTCGATCCCTCGCCCTTAACAACCAACCCCGTGCCACGCGATCGCGCCCCAAGCGCGTTCGTGTGCCTGGAGCAACACTCACCTCGCCTCCACCAATACCACCCCGAACGAGCGGCTCCCCGGGGCCCAGGCATTACAGTAGCCACGTAGGTTATCCACAGCCGACAGCAGGGCCCCTTCGGCCGGCTACGGCGCCACAATCACCGGCGCGGCCTCCCACGGCGTCCCTTCGGTATTGATACACGTATAGCTCACCCCGCCCGAAGCGCCCTCCAGCGCGCCGGGGCACACAAACAGCGACCCGTCCACTTCAAGGCTGAATAACGACTCCGCCCCGCCGCAAAGAATAATGTCGGCGCGGGCCATCTCGCGCTGGCGACGCCACTTCACCAGCGGCGTGTCCGGCGTCAGGATCTCCCGGGGATTCCCCGGCGAACCGTGGCAGGCAAACACCGCCAGGTCCTCCAGCGTGAACGCGCGGGACTTGCGCCAGTCCCGCACCTTCTCCAGGTTCTGGCTGGAAAGGCGGTCGTTCGCCTCCCGGATCGCATCAACCAGCGCCGGGTCGAGCTTGCGCTCCAGGGATTCCTGCTTCCGCGAATAGCGAACGGCCAGACGATCATTGTTGCCCTGTACGCAGACAACATTATACTGCTCCAGCAAGGACACCACTTCGTTGCCGCCCGGGCCGCCCACAATGGCGTTTCCCGTGTGCACGATGGTGTGAATCCCCTCGCCGGCAATGGCCTCCAGCGCCGCCGCCAGCGCTCGATCGCGGCCGTTTATGTTGCCGATCGCCGCAAGAATCATGATACGCGTCCTTCCAGGCCAGAAAACTTTGGCGCCGCGCCGGGCGGCGGAAATGCACTATACGCGCTTCCAGCTCACGCCTCAATAAAATTATAACCCATTGAAAATAAATGGGTTGCAAATTCAAAACGCAAATCGGGTTCCGGAAAATGCCGGATCCCCGCGAAAAATAAAGGCGATTCGGACCCCGAATTTTTTTTGGCCTTGAAAATAGGGCTTGACAAATCGTTATTTGATCGTTAATCAATACCTGTTGCGGATGGTGGTTCCGGCTGTGTTCAAGGCAGTGCCGGAGCGTGGCGCGTCTGTCGCGCGGCCCGCGCGGTCATCAAACGCAACCGAGAACGATTAAAAAACAGGAGGAACGTTACCATGGCTATTAAGAAAGCCAAGCCGACCGACAAGCCGTTGACCAAGGCGAAGATCATCGAAGTGCTCGCCGAAGAGACCCAGCTCTCCAAGAAGGACATCGGCAATGTCCTCGCCACCCTGACCGAGCTGTCCTACGCGCAGGCCCCCGTCGGCTTCACCATCCCCGGCATGGGCAAGCTCGTGGTCCAGCAGCGCAAGGCGCGCAAGGGCCGCAACCCCAAGACCGGCGAGACCATCAAGATCCCGGCGAAGAAGGTGCTCAAGTTCCGCATCGCGAAAGCCGCGAAGGACGCGATCACGCCCCCCAAGGCCTGATGGTCCCACAATAATCTGGCAGACGCCTGGCCCGGTTCCGGTTCCCCGGAACCGGGCTGCGTCATTCTTCGGCGGCTTCGGCCCCGTCCGGCCCTGTCAATTCCGCCCCCGCGGCCTCCCAGGGCCCGCCCGCCGCGCGCTCCAGCGCCGCCAGCGCCACGTGGTAGTCGCGCAGCGCGATCACCAGCCCCGCCCGCGCCCGCGCGCGCTCCAGTTCCGCGTCGATGATTTCCGTCTGCGTGCCGATGCCTTCCCGGTAGCGGATGTCCGCCAGCCGCACGCTCTCCGCCGCAAGCTCGGCGTTGTCCCGGCGCGCGCGCACCGCCGCCTGCGCCTCCGCCAGCCGCGCCAGCGCCAGATCGGCATCGTGCGCGACACCGCGCTCCAGCTCCGCCAGTTCGTGGCGAAGCCCCTCCGCGCGCGCCCGCGCCGCCGCACGCTCGTGCCGCCGCTGGCCGCCCGTGTACAGGTCCCAGCGCGCGCCCACGTTCACCTGCCACCCATCCGGATTGGACTGGCCGCCCCCATCCACCTCCACCCACGTGACCGTTGTGCTCGCCTGGGGCAGGTATTTGCCGATTACGCCCCGGCGTTGCGCTTCCGCCGCCGCCAGCGCATCGCGCAGGGCGCGAACCTCGGGCCGCTGCGCAAGCGCAATCGCGCCGAAATCCGTCCCGGGCGCGGGGGCTGGCGGAGCCTGGCCCGCCGGCGCGCACGCAACCGGCTGCCCCGGCGGCAGCCCCAATACCCGCCGGATCGCGATGTCCGCCCGCTCGACATTCGCGCGCGCCGCCGCAACATCCGCCGCGCGCGCCGCCACTTCCGTCCGCGCACGCATCACCTCATAATCCGTAAGTGCGCCCTCCTTCGCCAGGATCTCCGTGTCCCGCAAGTGGCGCGCAAACGCCGCCTCGGCCTCCAGGGCCACCTGCGCCGCCGCCCGCGCCGCGATCGCGTCGTGATACGCCTGCCGCGCCAGATACGCCACTTCCTGGCGCACCGCGTCCCGCCGCCACGCTTCGGATTCCGCAAGATGGCGCGAGGCGCGCACCGCCGCCTGGATCTGGCCGCCCGCATACAGCACCTGCGTCACCGTCAGCCGCGTCGTGATCGTCTCCTTGTCCGGGCTGAAGGATTCCGTATCGACAAACCCGCCCAGGAAGCCGCCGCCCAGGCCAAAATCGAGCTCCTCGACATAGTTGTACGCCGCCTCCGCAGCCACCTGGGGCCGGCGCCCCGACCGCGCCTGGCCTGCCTCCGCCTCGCGCAACGCCACGTCCGTCTCGGCCACCAGCGCATCGACATTCTGCGCCAGCGCGCGCGCCACGCACGTCTCCAGCGTCAGCTCAAGCGGCTCCGGCGCCTCGCGCGGAACCGGCGGCGTGTGGTAGGCTGCGGCTTCGTTCAAAACCCCCGCCGCGCTTTCCAGCAGCGGGTCTGTTGCGGGCTGCGCGGTCGCCATCGCGGCCACGCACCAGATACCCATTAGCCACGGGCGAATCGGCGCCATGTTCGATCTCCAGTTCGGATTCGGCGTCGGCCCCCGTGCCCGGCGCCGCCAACCGCATGGTAGACCGGAAGCGGCGGCGCCGTCAACGCGCGAATAATCAACCCGGGCGCTGTGCCCACGGAGAGGCGATCCATTGAGCGAACTCATCATCGTACGGCACGGGCAGGCCTCCTTCATGAGCGGCGACTACGACCGGCTCTCCGAGCGGGGATTCGATCAGGCCCGCCGCCTGGGGCGCTACTGGGCCGCGGAGGACATCGCGCCCACCCACCTCGTGATCGGCCCGCGAAAACGGCAACGACAGACCGCCGAGGCTATCCAGGCCGCCATGGCCGAGGAGGGGGTGAGCACCCCGGAACCGGTCTACGACAACCGCCTCGACGAATTCGACTGGGATGGCCTCTTCACCTACGGGAACAGCACGTGGTCCCTCAAGGACGCGCGCACCGGCGAACTCAAGGCCCAATTCGAGGCCGCCGCCACGGTCGACGAAAAACGCCGCACCATTCACCACTACATGGAAGCCGTGACCCTCGCCTGGGCCCGCGATCGCTTCTTCGAGGAGGGCCTCGAAACCTGGGCCGAGTTTCGCGGCCGCGTGGAGAGCGCCGTGCTGCTCCACACCCGCAACGCGCCGCGCGGCAGCCGCGTCGTCTTCGTCACCTCCGGCGGCGTTGCCGCAGCCACCGCCGGCTTCGTGCTCGGCCTCACCCCCGAAAAAACACTCGGCCTCGTATGGACCCTACGCAACGGCGCGCTCGTTGAATTCGTCTTCAGCGGCGGACGCTACTCCCTCAGCAGCTTCAACAACGCCCCGCACCTCCCCAGCCGCGATCTCTGGACCTACCGGTAACGGCCCATTCCCAACACGGCGGACCTTCGGCCTGTCCGCGGCAATGTAGGATAGCCGTCCCGGCTGTCCATCGCGCCAACGGCGCGCCAGGATCGCGGACATTCCTGTCCGCGGCAACGTGAGCCTGCCTCCAAAAAGGTCCCCTCACCCCACCAAAACCACCTCGAAAAGAACGCGGCACAGCCGTCCCGGCTGTCCACCGCCGAAAGCGCAAAGGATCGTGGACATTCTTGTCCGCGGCAACGTGAGCCTTCCTCCAAAAAGTTCCCCTCACCCCACCAAAACCACCTCGAAAAGAACGTGGCACAAGCGTCCCGCCTGTGTTCAGCGCCGAAAGGCGCAAGCAATTCCAGCGCCAGTCGGTCGAAGTGCTGCCCAAACGCAAACGGGGCCGCCGGAACTCACATCCCGGCGGCCCCGCGTATCCAGCGCAACAGTCTCTACTTCGTGTGGCCGAGAATGGCCTCCTCCCGGAAACTCGCAAGCATCACCGTCTTGCGCGCATCCGTCGTGTACACCACGTGGATCGTCCCGTCCTTCGCCTGAATCGCCATCGGATACGCAAACGTGTTGTTGCCCGTCCCGATATCGCGGCGGTGCGGCCACGTCTTGTCGTTGTCCTCCGAAATCGCGATGGTCAGCGGCGTGCGATCGTTCATGTTGTCGTTGTACGCCAGCAGAAGATGGCCATTCTGCAGCTTGATGAAGCTCACCGCCGAATTCGGATTCGGGAACTGCGAATCCTCGCCCGGACTCCACGTCATTCCGCCATCGTGCGACTCCGCACGGATCATGTAGCGCGTCGTGCTCGGCTCGTAGTTCCCGCCCACCCGGCAATACGCGATCAGGTGCTCATCCGTGATCTGCACCGGCTCCGGCTGAAGGTTGCCAATCTTCGAGTAAATCCGCTCCGTCGGCGTCCACGTCCGCGTCGCAGGATCGTGGATCAGGAAATACGACGCCGTGTCCGCGCCCATTTCCTCGCGATCCCCGCCCGTCTCGTGGTACACCGGCAGGAGATACTTGCCGTTGTTCAGCACGATCGGACGCCCCCGCACCATCGTGCCCATCTCAAAGCTCAGCATCAGCGAATCGGACCACGTCTTCGCGCCGTCCTCCGAAACCTTCGCCTTGATCCGCGCGTCGGACCACGTGTCGCCATAGCGCTGCACGTAAAACAGCCACACCAGGCCGTCCGGCGCCTGCCAGGCAATGCCATTCCCCTCGCCCTGAAACGGCGTGTCCGCCAGAAGTTGCGGCTCCGACCATTCCGTCTCGCCCTTCGCGCGCCGGATGCCGTACACCTTGGATTCATCCTCGTATTCGCCCCCGCCGCCGTAGAACGTAATAAACAGGTCGCCGTTGTCCAGTTCCGTGATCGCCGCCGGGTGCTTGTAGGCCCCCGGTTTCTCCTGGCCTGTCACCTTCTCAATCTTGACGTCATCCGCCGCGATCGCCGGCGCGGCCAGCAGCGCCAGCAGCGCCGCCAGAGCAGTTCGTTTCATGGGCACTATTCCTTTTCTCGTTGAATCCCGGGAAAAACATAAGCCGCTATCATACGGGGCGCCGCCACCGGCGCGCAACGGGCGGGCCAGGCAGGGCAATCGCATTTGCAACACTTTAGCCGTCTGAAGTAAGGGCTTCGCCGATACGAGATGCCTTACTTACACTGGATGTATTCGTCATTCCCGCGAAGGCGGGAATCCAGAGGGTTTGCGAGGTTAACGTTGCATGGTCTCTGGATCACCACTTTCGTGGGGATGACGGTGTTCGATCACCTTGAGCCGCCACCGTTGGGTGCGACGAGGGTGACTACTTCAGACGGCTGAAGAATTACTCGCATTTAAACTTCCAGCTCGATCCGAGCGCCACATGAACCACCTTCAATGTTACAACGGGCGCTCCAAAACGCTCACTATCGTTGATTCAAGGTTCCAAATCGACTCAAGTTTACGCCCATACACCGAGATCGAGTTTAAATGCGATTGCCCTGGCGGGCCAGGTCCCCGCGTGTAACCGCACCCCCCAGAATAGGCGAGCCACGAAAGAACGCGAATTCACACAGTGCCGCCTCTGTTGGCTGGTTGTCCTCAAGAACTTTTTCCGTTCCTTACGGTTATCAAAATCGTAAGACGTTGGCGGAATGAGGCTCCCCGGGATCGCGGACACTTCCGCCACGGCGCACCTTCGGCCTGTCCGCGCCAGAGGAAGCGCAAAACCCGACGGAAGCACATCGCCCCACCAAGACCACCGCGAAAGGAAAGTGGCACAGCCGTCCCGGCTGTGTTCAGCGCAGAAACGCGAAAATGTAGGATAGCCGTCCCGGCTGTCCCCTGCGCCGCAGTCCGCACCCTACTCCGGCACGGCGGGCGCCGCCTTCTCCACTTCCTCGGTCTCCCCATCCGCGAGGCGCTCCCACAGGAACACCCGCCCGTGCAGGCCGCCGCGGGGGTTGCGGTCGGGCTCGCGCGTGTGCACGAGAATGGCGATGTCGTTGGTCTGGCCGGGTTGGATCAGGTCCGTGACGTTGACCTCGAAGGGCGACGTCTCCAGGTGGTAGCCCAGGCGCCAGTGGCGGTCCAGCTCGAAGGGGCGCATCACGCCGTTGACCCACACCCACACGCCCCAGTTGTACACGCCCGCCACGGCGAGCCAGAGGTCCTTCCCGGCCGCCTCCGCGGGCACGTCGAACGTTGTGCGGTACCAGGCGTCGCCCCAGTAGCTCCAGCCGGTTTCGTCCTGGTGGCCCTGGGCCTCCCAGTAGAAGGTCGTGTCGATGGGCGTCCACCCGGCGGCCTGTTCGGGCAGATACCACTGTTCGATCACACCCATGCCCTTCGGGTCCGGCAGGAATTCCCAGTCGCGCGGGAGCAGGGTGACCATGTTGCCGATCGGGCCGTTCTGGCGCTGCGCCAGGTAGTCGTAGACCGGTCTGCGCGACGCGATGCTGGAGCTCTGGTGCGGCGCGAGATCGTTCTCCGGCGGGACCAGCCCCGTCTGCACGGCTTCGATGGGCCCGCGCAGGGTGATCATTTCGTCCGCCTTCTTCACCGATAGCGCGAAATCGCCCGCCGCCGCCGCGTTCTCCATGTCGAGGAAGGCCTTCATGTGTTCGTGGACCAGCCGCATGACCTCGGTGCGCTGCTGGAAAGCCGGGGCGTCCGCCTGCGCCACGGCCCGGGCGATCAGGCGATCGAGCGTGTCCAGCACGGGCGGCAGGATGAGCCGCCACTGCATGAAGCGGCCCCAGGTCTCGTGCGTGTCGGTCGCGTCCACGGCGTTCTCCAGGGTCCAGATGTACGCCTCGATCGCGTCCGCCGCCGGCCCGTAAAAGCGCTCGCAATAGTCGCGCACCAGCGCGTCCACATCGAGGTCCGCGTTCCACATGAGCTTCGCGCGGACGTAGTAGTTCAGGTGCGTGACCATCCACGAATTCACGCCCTCCGTATAGAAGCCCCACGCGCCATGATCGCGGAACCAGGGGATGTCGTGCTTCAGACAGTGCAGCGCCGGGAAGGGCAGGTTGTCGATGGCCTTGCCGGGGTCGTAGTCGTAGATGAACACGGGGTCGAGCCGGTCGAGCCAGCGCGACAGGATCG
The DNA here is from genome assembly GCA_019637335.1 of Candidatus Hydrogenedentota bacterium. Classification (NCBI taxonomy): domain Bacteria; kingdom Pseudomonadati; phylum Candidatus Hydrogenedentota; species Candidatus Hydrogenedentota bacterium. Next base: position 92,611 of record JAHBVV010000025.1, read on the forward strand.
TCTCATAGGTCTGCCGCTGCCAGCAGCGCGGCTCGCCGATGCGGTGGATGGAGCACGCCGCAATCACGGCGGACTGGATGCCGAGATTCGGCGCGAATTCGCGGATGCTCTCGGGCAGGCGCACGCGGTTGGCGTATCCGTTCGTGAGCACCCAGCGATCGGGGAATTCCTCGTAGACCTCCAGCGCGATCTTGTTGGCGAACTGGAACCAGACCTCGCTCAGGCTGGGGTCGCCGTAGCCCTTGAAGTTAAAGCCGGGAAAGTACCGCTGGCACGCCTCGCAATAGCACACCGGGAATCCGTCCGGCGGCGCGAAGCCGTAGCTCAGCCGGTCCGGATCCTCGCGAAAGGCCCGCTTGATCGTCTCCACGCCAATCCGCACCGCTTCCGGCTCGCTCATGCAGAGCATGTCTCTCATCCGCTCGCCATTCTTGTCGATCGCGTAGATTTCGGGGCGGGTTTCGAAATGTTCCTCCGGCCGCGCGAGCTGGATCACGCTGCCGTCCCCCGGAAGGCTGAGCCCGAGCGGATTGATCTTGTTCAGGTCGCACCAGCGCCGCATCCAGTCCTGCTCTTCCGCGCTCGCGGGCATCCAGCCGGAATACCAGACCCGCCGCACGCGGAAGCTGGGCCGCTCGGTGCGATCAATATCGCCGATGCGGATGGTGTCCCGCCGGGGAATGGCCTCGCCAAAGGGCCCCGCGAAAAACCAGCGGCAGCCCAGGTCGCGCTCCAGGAAATCGGCGGCGGCGAACACCGTGCCCCGGTAGTTCCAGTCTTCGTTGCCCGCGATTACGAGATCAGCGCCGACCGTGCGCACGATGAAGGCTTCCTCGTTCATCTGGTGCGAGTGCCCGGCCGGGAGCTCCGCGCCCAGCGCGCCCGCGGTCGCCGCCGCGCGCCCCACCAGGATGCGCGCGCCCGACGCGGGATCGGCCTCCGCCTGGATCGGCAGGCGGGCGCCCGAGATCTTCTCGATGTATTCCTGGAGGTAGCCGGCCGCCTCCCGCGCCTGATCGCTGGCATCCGCCCCGATCACGATGGCGGCCCGCGGCGCGCCGGACTCGACAAGCAGGATCTCCGCGCGGGCGGCGGCAACGAAAAGCACGGCGAGACTCAGCACGAAAAAGCGGCGCATGGCGATGGGCTCCGTGGGTTGTGGCGCGGCGGTGGAATCCCGCACTCCTCCGGGCGGGCATTCCACAGCGACCGCGCCAGTCTACGGCGCGGGCGCGCCGCGCGGCAAGCGCATCATACAGACCGGGGTCGTTCCCGAAGGAACCCTACGCCTCCTTCTCGGCGAGATGCTTCCCAAGGAAGGCGAATGCGCGCTCCTGCATGGCGAGGTTGAACTCGTGCGGGCCGTCGAAGAAGACGCCCTCGAAGTTGTCCGGCGCGCCCATCTTCTCGAAGATATCCTCGATCTTCCGCACCGCGCGCTGGGCGGCGTCGATCGGGTAGAGCTCGTCCTTCAGGCCGTTGATCGTCATCAGGGCCCCGGGCCAGTGCAGCCCGCCCAGGTCGGGCCAGTCCAGGTGCTGGTAGAGGCCGGGCACGAGCTTGGAAAAGCCAACCGCCCAGCGGATGTTGTTGCGGATAAGCGGCTGGTATTCGGACATCCAGCAAACCGCCACGGAAGCGCGCACCTTCGGGTGGAGCGCGCCGAGAAAGATGGTCCGGACGGACCCCACGCTGAGCCCGACGCAGCCCACGCGCTCGGCGTCCACTTCCGGGCGGCTGCACAGGTAGTCCGCCGCGCACATATCGTCCCACGTGATAATGCCGGACACCGTCGTTCCGGCGGCGAGCGCCGTGCGGCCGAGGATCTCCTCGTGCGCCCAGGATCGCGCGTTGAACTGCTTGATGTCGTCCTCCGTGAGGTCCATGGTGCGGTTCTTCACGCGGTCGGGGTCTTTCTCAAAATACATGCCGCGCTCGCCCCAGTGGAGCATGTCGGGCACGGCGACCACATAGCCGAGGCGCGCGAGTTCGTCGGCCAGGTCGCGCCCGCCGTAATACTGGTCCTTGAATTTCTGCAGGGCGGGGTGCACGGGGTCGACCTTGGTGAGCTTCTCCTTGCCCCAGAGGTAGAAGCCGCCGTGATCGTGCAGCGCGACGATGCCCGGCGCCGGGCGGTTGAGGTTCTTCGGCACGAGCAGGTACATCCCCGCGCGCTGGCCCGCGGTCGTGTACAGTTCGATGCGTTCGCGGAAGAAATCGCCGCGATCCTCGCGGTGCACCAGCCCGGGTTGCGGGTCGCGCTCGGTATCGGTGTAGTGGAAACAGTCCACGAGCTTCGCCCGGGCTTCCCGCGTCCAGGCTTCAGGGTCATTGTAACGATCCTGAAGAAAGGTCATCTCCGGAGCGCACTTCGCGGAGATCTTCTGGAAAAGGTCCCAGTGCGTGCCCAGATCGGGGTCCGGCTTCCACTGGGTCTCCGGCAGGCGCTCCGCCGCCTCCTGCGCGGGCGCGGAGCCCGCGCCCAGGCCCAGCCCCGCCGCAAGCGCGCCGGTTCTCAGAAAACTGCGTCGTTTCATCGTGCCTCTCCGCGTTGGTTGCTGGCAGCCCTAATAGTACCGCAGCCGCGGGCGGGAGCGTCAATTCGCCCATCGGCGGCGGGGGCATGCCCGGGTGCAATCCCACGCGCCCCGCGCGGGTTTCCGGGATGGCCTATGGTCGTCCCTGCTTCCGCTTCCACGCCTCATACTGCTCCCGGTATTGCTCGTACGGCGTCCCATCCCACGCGATCACCTGGCCCGCCTCCAGGAGCGCGGCGCGGTAGCGCGCTGGATCGATCGCCTGCACGTCCACGCCCTCGTCGACGGCTTGGGCGGCGGCGATCCCCGCCGACTCGCCCAGGATCATGTAGGTCGGCTCCAGGCGCATCGAGGAAATCGCCACGTACGACGCGCTGAGGCACACGGGCGCGAGCAGGTTGACGCAGTCCTCGCGCCTGGGCGTGAGCGCGCGGTACGCGATGGGATAGGGGCCGGGCGAAGCCATGTCGTAGATGCTGCCCTCGGCGGCGATCCTGCCGTCGGTGGCCACCAGGCGGCACGGGAACATCGCGACGTTGTAGTAGCCGAGGCCGGCGGAATCGTCCACGCCGCGCTCGTGGGTGATGTTCTGTTGCGTCATGACGTACGCGCCGATCATGCGGCGGCCGAGGCGGATGTAGAGCTGGTGCGGCAGGTCGCCGGTGTCGGGGTAGTCGCCCCGCCGCAGCTCCTCGGTCGCGCCGGTGATCTGGTGCATGATCTTGAGGTGGTCAATCCATTCGCGCCAGATGGCCGCGCGCTCGGGCCATGCCGCGTCCGGATAGCCCGCCTGCCGGTCCAGCAGCCCGCCGGATACCAGCGCGTTCCGGTCGTAGTTGTTGTGCGGCCAGTTCACCAGCTTCGGGTCGGTCTCCAGCGCGCGGCGGACCAGCGCGTAGCGCGCGGGATCATAATGCGAAGGCGGGCCGATCGGGCTTCCCTCGCCCGCGGGAACCCACGCGAGCCGGAAATTGTACGCCATGGTGTGGCGCGAGGCGGACCCAGGCGGGCCGAGGGGCTCGGGGTCGACCATGGGCAGCAAACCGCTCGCCGGATCGCCCGGAATCACATACGGATCGATGTCGAACACGGTCAGGCTGCCCGTGCCCGCCATGGACTCGCCGTACTGATCGCGCGACTCGCGCCCGACCGTATACGGCACGCCCGCCGCCGCGATCAGGTCGCCCTCGTAGCTCGCGTCGATGAATACCGTCGCGGCGACGCGCGCCGCCCCCGGGGTGGTGGCCGTCGCCGCCGGGCAGCCATCGGCCTCGGGCGGCGCATGATCCAGCACAATTGCCTCGATGCGGGCGCCCGCTTTCTCCGCCGCGCCCAGACGGTGCTCGTACAGCACGGTAATCCCATGTTCCTTCACCAATGCGGCAAAGAGATCGCGGAAGGCCTGCTGTTTGCCCGGCGCTCCCTCGGGACCGAGCGCCTTATCCTTCTCCAGCATCACGCGCGTCAGCCCGCCCACATCGCGCGGATAGCGGCAATCGGTCGACACGCCCAGCCCACCGCCAACCATCCCGCCAAGCCACCGCGAGGGCTCGACAACAATAACCGACTTGCCCGTCCGTGCCGCGGCGACCGCCGCCATCATGCCCGAAGCCGTGCCGCCGTAGACGCAGACGTCGGCGGTATGGCGAGCGGGCGCGGCTTGGGCGGACGGGGCGCAGAGCAGCAGGAGTGCAAGCACAGGCGAAATCAATCGCATCCAAGTTCCTTTCAATACAACCGACGCGTCAGCCCGATAACCATACCACCGGTGGCGTTCATCGGTCACCCCGCGAATGCCTCACGGTCCGTAACACTTTAGCCGTCTGAAGTAGTCGCCCTCGTCGCACCCAACGGTGGCGGCCCTCGGTGATCGAGCACCGTCATCCCCACGAAAGTGGGGATCCAGAGACCATGCAACGTTAACCTCGCAAACCCTCTGGATTCCCGCCTTCGGGGCTTTCGATTTAACTGGTGGGGACGCCTCAAAACCTACAAATTTGTGCTGCTGTCCTACAGCGTCATTCCCGCGAAAGCGGGAATCCAGTGGACTTCGAAGGTTTGCGCGATCGCGTTGCTGGATCCCCGCGTTCGCGGGGATGACGGATCGACTCATTCCTTCCATAGCGTAGGGTAAGTTAAGTAAATCGACAGCCGCCTTCGCGGGAATGACGAATACATCCAGGGTACGAAAGGAATCTCGTATCGGCGAACGCCTTACTTCAGACGGCTAAAGTGTTACCACGGACCTAACCCGCTCCGGCACAGGGGCTTGGGCTTCCTTTTCAGAGAAATTTGGGGTAAAGCGATATATACAAGAATACGTAATGGGAGTTCGTCATGACCCGATGGAACTTGGCTATACCCGAAGAAACCGACCGGAGTGTTCGTAGTTTCCTCGCCCGATCCCGTGGCGAGAAGGCCGACCTGTCCGCCTATGTGGACCACGCTGTTCGGCAGGCGCTATTCTGGGATACGGTGGAGAGTATTCAGGAAAGAAATAAGGATCTTTCGCTGGAAGATGCCCAGGCGCTGGCCGACAAGGCGGTAGCGGAGCTTCGTGCGAATTCTTCTTGATACCTGACATTTTTGCGGACGCCGGACCTTCGGCGTGTCCGCGTCAAATGTAGGATAGTCGTCCCGGCTGTCCACCGCGCCGAAAGGCGCGCCAGGATCGCGGACATTCCTGTCCGCGGCAACGGGAGCCGACTGCAAGAGTTCCCCTCACCTCAGCAAAACCACCGCGCAAGGAAAGTGGCACAGCCGTCCCGCCTGTGTTCAGCGCCGAAGGCGCAAATGTAGGATAGCCGTCCCGGCTGTCCACCGCGCCGAAAGGCGCGCCAGGATCGCGGACATTCTTGTCCGCGGCAAACTGAGCCCACCTCCAAAAAGTTCCCCTCACCTCAGCAAAACCACCGCGCAAGGAATGTGGCACAGGCGTCCCGCCTGTGTTCAGCGCCGAAGGCGCAAATGTAGGATAGCCGTCCCGCCTGTCCAATGCGCCGAATGGCGCGCCAGGATCGCGGACCTTCATGTCCGCGGCAAACTGAACTCACCTCCAAAAAGTTCCCCTCACCTCAGCAAAACCACCGCGCAAGGAATGTGGCACAGGCGTCCCGCCTGTGTTCAGCGCCGCCAGGCGCAATGGCTCGCGGACGTTTCCGCCACGGCGAACCTTCGGCCTGTCCGCGACAACGGGAGCGCGGGGCGCCAACCGACTGATCACTACGCCTCCGCATACCAGTCCAGGTAATACAGCAGCGTGTGCGTATTCCAGTAGCAATTCATCACCGAATTCACCGTGCCCTCCGCGATGGTTTGCCGGTACATCGCGCGGCCCTGCTTCAGGAACTCCGCGTCGCCGGTGAGTTCATACGCGTAGAGGATCGCGGGCGCGATCAGCACGTGGTAGCCGCTGTTCTTCTGGAAGTGCGGGTTGTGCGAGTAGCCGTAGACGTCGCCGTCCACGCCGCGGGTGCGGTTCTCCGCGAGGATGGATTCCGCCATGGCCACGGCGGCGGCGGCCGCATCCACATCGCCGGTCAGCCGGTAGTAGTCGTACATGGGCTCCATGAGTTGCGCGACCATCCAGGGGACGTTGCCCCGGTAGCTCACGTTGCCGTGGATTTCGGGGTAGGTTCCGCGACGGGGGTCGATGCGCTTCATGGCGTCGTGGGCGAGCGCCCGCGCGGCGTCCCGGTATTTCGGATCGCGGGTTTCGTCGTACGCGGCGACGAGGCCATAGAGCACGCCGGCGTGATCGCGCACGCTCACCGATCCGATGGCGCGCCCGGCGGCGGCGGCGGAATCCGCCACGCCGAGGGCGGCGTCCCGCGCATCCTGATCGCCCGTGAGCCGCCAGTAGTTCAACATGCCCTTCGTCCGCTGCGTGGGATTCCACGGGCCGCCGGTGCTGTGATCGGGATTGAAGTAGCCGCGCAATGAGCCGATCCATTTGGGGTGTTCGGCGGATGCGTGGCAGATATCGACGTCCATGATGTGGCGGACGGCGGCCTCCAAGTGGTCGAACCAGCGCGCGTCGCCGGTCATGAGGTACTCGGAAAAAAGGCCCTGCTGCACGTCGTAGTACCCATTGCGCCACGTGCCCTCGTCCGCGCTGTAGGGGTGGTCGCCGAAGTGGCGGATGCCGGTGGTGTAGAACATCGACGCCGGGATTTCACCGTAGGTCTGCTTCATGAACGCGGTCAGTTCCGGAAAGCGCGTTTCGTCGTGCGGGGCCGCCCCGCCGAAGGCGCCGGTCGCGCAGAAGTAGTCCGCGTCAAAGAGCCCCGGCGGATGCGTGGCCCAGTCAATCCCGTCGCGCGCTGCCGCGGTCGCATCGCCCGCGTCCCACAGGGCCAGCCAGACCTCGTGGCGCTTCGCCTCGCCCTCGTGCGGCCGGTAGGCGGGCTCCGGATCCGTGGGGGCGAAGAGCTCGATCATGAATCCTTCGTTGTTCACGCCAAGGGCGATCGGGTGCTGACTAGCGAAGTGGCGCACCAGCGCGGACAGGCGCGGCGCACCGTCCGTCCCGAGGACCTGGAGCCAGCCATCGGCCTGGCCTTCCCGCGTTTCGATGGACCCATCCGCGCGCGTGATCGCCCAGCGATCGCCGGCGACCTGCGCAATGCGCGCGGCGGGCGCGCTATCCACGTGCGGCGCGGCCAGGCCCGGCGCGGAGGCGCGAAGGGCCAGTTCTGTGACCTCGAGGGTTTCCGGATGCTCATTGACGATCCGGTGGGTCAGACGGACCCACGGCAGGCCCGCGAAGGTCGTGGCGCGGATGACGAAGCGGCCGAAGTCCGTCGTCTCGCCCTGAAGACGGCCCCGGGCCTCCAGCTCGCGGTGCACCGGGCTTTCTTCGAGGATTGCCATGGTTTCCACGTGGTAGGCGACGGATTCGCCGTTGATCCGCGCGGTGGCGCCGAGCGTTTCAACACGATTTGGGCCATTTTCGATAGAAGCCGCAAACGTTTCGCCGGGCCCGGCGAAGGAAAGGCGCGCACCCCCGGCGGACGGCGCGGGTGGCGCGTTGTCTGGGTCGATGTCGAGTTGGAGCGCGCGGGCGCCGGGCGGCAGGATCGCGGTGACGCGCGCGAAACGCACGCTGCCATCGGGCCAGTGGCTCATGGCGCTGGCGTGCAGCGGAATGGGGCCGCCGCCGGGCGTGGCGAGGCGCACCGCCGCCGGATCGCGCAGCGCGCCCGGGGGAAAGGGAAGCCCGCATTGGAGCGGGAGCGGCTGATCGGTTTCGGGCGCGTGGCGTACGTCCAGGGTCACCGGAAACGCGACAGGCTTCCCCTGCGCCTGCGGGAGCGGCCAGCGATCGCCATGTTCCGCGCGCGCGATATCCACGGACGGCATCTGCCGGGGCGGCGCGGCGGTATCGCCCGATGTAAGGACGGCGTCGCCCACGTAGAAATGCGTCATGAACTTCCAGGGGTCGGCGTCCGTGATGTTGTCGGTCGTTCCGATGTAGCGGTGGTCGCCGTCGAGGCGCTCCATGCTGCCCGCTTCGTCGGCCAGGCGAAACGCGATGCGCACAGTGTCGCCCGGCGCGATGGTTGGCGGGAGATCCACCGAGAAACGCGATGGCGCGGTGATATCGGCCGAATCGGCGACATCCTCGCGCCAGACCGTCTCGCCGTTGATGTGGAGCTCCTTGAAGCGGTGGCCGCGCAGGTTGATCTGGCCCAGCCAATCCTCCGTAAGCGGGTCGCGGGTGGCGTCGTAGTCGTCGGTGGCGTAAAAGTGAAGGCGCAGGGGCGGGGTCCATTCCGCCGGAATGGTCACCTCGCGTTCGGCGGTCGCGGCATGGCCCTTCTCCGAGACGTCCCAGGGATGGTGCAGCACGAGCAGCGCGCGGCGGTCCGCCCAGGCCTCGAACTTGCCGGACTGCGAGAGAGACCACGTATCCGGCGGAAGCAGAAGGCTTTCGGCGGACGCGGGGGTGGTGTGCGCGGCGAGCAGGGACAGCAGCGGCGCGAGGGTGATCGCGCGAAGAAGCGGATTCATTCTGGGGCCTCCGGTAGGGGGTGATCAGCGGTGTCCGGACAGTATAGCGCACCCACGGGCGGCGCACTTGTTGATTGGCGTCCGCTTCGCGAACGTCACAGACAGGAATGTCTGTGTCCCTCGATGCTCACGAGTGATAACGCTTTGGCCGTACGAAGCGGCGCCAGCCTTATATTGTCATGCCGTGATCTTGCGACGAGAGTGCGCAAATGCCGGGAGCGCAGGGCGAAGACGCCTGCCATACAGGTCTGGCGACCCGGATTGTCGTCGCTGGATCCAGATCTTCATTCGTACCACTATCCGTCGATTTCTTGTATCTTGGCGCGTTTTTTGGAAAGTCACGCGGTAATCCATTCATAAAAATCGGGTTAAATAGCCGAAACGCGGGTTCGAATTTCGGCCCCATTTATCGGCGATATATTGAGAAAACGCCCCGAAGGGGCACGGCAGCTTCGAGCCCCGGGCAACGCCCGGGGTTAACGGAATAGGTTTCCTGTAAGCCCTGAAAGGGCAGCGCAGTTCAGCGCAGGAGCAAGAACTCCGCCGCCCTTTCAGGGCGAATTAAAACTGCACCACGCTTCCCCTGGGCGTTGCCCAGGGCTCGAAGCTGCGCTGGCCCTTCGGGCCGGAAGAGCGGGAATCCCGAGTTCAATACATTCATCATCGAGGCGCCCTGAACCACCATACAATTCGCGTTCATTCGTGTTCATTCGCGGTTCAAATCTATTCGAATGCGGCCAACGGCTGCCCCGTGTGTGATTATGGATCTATGCCGCGCCAGTCCCCTCTTCGTCGCGGAACCGCGTGAGGATAAACCAGGTGGTGATAATCGCGGATACGGTAAAGATGCCGTGCACGAGGATAAGCGAGGAATGGGTGGTGAGGATGGCCGTGAGTCGCCCGACGCCCTCCTCGGGGAAGAACAGATCCTTGTGGATGAACGAGCGCGCGCAGCCGGAGAGGTAGCAGGCCCAGAGAACGAGCAGGTAGAGCCGGACGACCGGGCGCGGCCCGTACATGAGCCGGTAGACGAGGAAGCCGACGATGGCGCTCGACACCGCCAGGATGATCTGCTGGCCGGCGTAGGATAGCCTGTAGCCGAACTCGCTGGTCGTGTTGAGATCGCGCACGTAGTCGAGCACGGTGTGGTAGACCGTCAGCGTGATTGCGGCCTGCCAGGCGGCGTGCTGGGAGAAGAGGCCCAGGATGATAGTGACCGCTCCGAAGGTGACAAAACCGAAGAGCATGGTCAGGATGATGCGCAGGCTCCAGGCGCCGAATCCGGTCGCCTCGCGGAAGCCCTCGGGCAGCAGGCCGAAAACGAGCCCGCGCCCGTAGAAGGTGAAGAGGACGAAGGCCAGGAAGAGCGCGAAGGGCGCCCACGACGCGGGCGGCGTTTCGCCGGTCTGGCCGGCGGTCTGAAGGCGCTCGCGGTTGAGCCACGCGCACCAGCCCAGGGCCGCGCCGAAGAGGAAGCCGAAGGAGAACTCCATCATCTTCCACCAGCCGACCCAGCGCATTTCGGGCGGGCCGAAGGCGAGCCAGAGGCAGCCGCCGCCGAAGCCGATGCCGCCGCCGAGCGCGCCCCAGAGCGCGAAGCGGAGCGGGATGTTGAAGGCGGAGCGTGGCCCGCGGGCGCGGAGAAAGGCGAGCAGCGCGAGCGCCGCGAAGAGGAGGCCCGCCCACGATTCGCCGCGCGGGCGATCGAGCCGGTTGGAGAAATAGAGGAGCTTGGGCTCGTTGATGAGCTGCACGCCGATGATAAAGGCGGGGATGGTAATCAGCAGGGCGATTATCGCCGTCTTGCGGTTGTAGTGGGTGCGATCGAGGCCGAGCCCGAACACCGCGCCGCCGAGCAGCCCCCAGACCGCCCCCTTGATGAGGCAGCCGAGCACGCCCCAGTAAAGGGTGTCCATTTCGCGGACGAAGCCGAGGGTCTGGCCGTAGGTCATGTTGCCGCCATAGCCCACACCGATCGCGCCGAAGACCGCCGCCATCGCGGCGGTCTCCATCTCGTAGCCGAGGAGCAGACAGATGGACAGCGCCACGAATACCCCGGGAATGAGCGCGCCGTAGGGGCCGCCGCCGATGTAGCCGCGCAGGCCCCAGCCGAGGAGCATGGCCACGGCGGGAAAGACGACGAAGAGCCAGGCGGGATGATCGTTCCGGGTGTTCATGGTGTGCTCCTCTGGTTTATACCGTGGCCTTGGTGGCGCCGGTCGAAATACCGCCGTCCACGAGCAGGGTCTGCCCTGTAATATACGCGCTGGCGTCCGACGCAAGAAAGACGGCGGCCCCATCGAGATCGTTCGGCTGTCCGGGGCGCTTCAGGGGGATCCGATCGCAAATATACCGCACCCAGGCCTCGTTCTCATAGAGCACCTGGTTCTGGGCGGTCTTGAACCAGCCGGGGGCCAGGCAATTCACGGTGATGCCGAGCGAGCCCCAATCGTCGGCGAGGCTCATGGTGAGCTGTTTGGTGCCGCCGCGGCTGGCGCAATAGGGGCCGAGCCCGGCGTAGCCGAAGACTGAAGTGACGGACCCGATGTTGATGATGCGGCCGTACTGGCGGGGGATCATCGTGCGGGCGACGGCCTGGGCGACGAAGAAGGTCCCGCGCAGGTTGGTCTCCAGGACCAGGTTCCAGTCGTCCCACGTGATGTCGAGGGCGGGCTTGCGCACGTTGCAGCCCGCGTTGTTCACGAGGATGTCGATCTGGCCGTAGTGGCCGTGAACCGCATCCACCGCGCGCTGGATGCTGTCATGATCGCGCACGTCGAGCGCGACGGGGAAGGCCCGCCGGCCCAGGGCCTCGATCTCCTGTTGAAAGGGCGCGAGCGACTCCGCGGTGCGGCTGGTGATGGCCAGGTCGGCGCCTGCGCGGGCCAGGGCGCGGCCCAGGTACTGGCCCAGGCCACGGCTGGCCCCGGTGATCAGGGCCACTTTGCCGGTGAGGTCAAAGGGGGTATGAGACATATGGGGATCCTTCATCAGGGCGGCGTTAGATTGCAGGCGCTGCTTCTGGTGGCCTTTTATATTCACCACGAAGGGCACGAAAAACACGAAAAAAAAGTAACATTTTAGCCGCATGAAGCAGCAACGCGCGGAAACAGCACGAACGGACTGTTAATAACGAGGAAGCGCGGCAATGGATCACGGACATTCTTGTCCGCGGCAGGACGAGCGGATGAAATCTCGTGATCGATGTGTACGTCAAGAGGAGCGGGTCCCCAATGCTTTCCGCTCCTGGGGACGCCGGGATTCTATTCCAAACCACTGACGTCAATCTATTTCCCGAGCTCCCGTTGCCGCGGACAGGAATGTCCACGATCCGGCTATTCACGCCCGACTTGACCGAGAATCGCCTCCAAGGCGTTGGGTGCTTCATTCCGCTAAAGTGTTACAGTCTTATTCGTGTGAATTCGTACTACTATCCGTCAACTACTTGTCTTTTCTGCAAGTTCTTTCGCTCAAGATCCATATAACCGTTTGTTGTATAAGCATTTACGAAGCAAAAAACCCAGGGGGAATCTCCGGGCCGTTCCACAAGTGTCGTGGTCGAAACTCTTTTCTTGCCCACGGATTACACCGATGACACGGATTGAAGCGACACCCGAACCAAACGAGAAGAAGTAGCCCGCCACCCGATCAATCCCGCTACAATTCCGATGCTGAACAATCCGATCAGGCTGCCTTGGAAACAGCACGCAGCCGCCTGCGCACCCCAACGACCGAAATCATTTTCGTAATACTTTAGCCGTCTGAAGTAAGGCGTTCGCCGATACGAGACGCCTC